>JANJUO010000032.1 GCA_024710535.1 bacterium | reverse complement strand
GTTTGATTTTAGCAGTTATTATGTTTTTTCATTTGGTAATATTTAACGCAATGAGCCCGGTAACCGGAATAATTTGTTTGCTTTGCTTAATATTTTTATTTTTTGAATCAGTTTTTGGAATTTGCATCGGTTGCAAAATATATAAATTGTTCTACAAAGAGAAAGCTCAATATTGTCCTGGAGAAGTTTGCGATATTAAATCAAGACATGAAATTCAAAAAACTAATTTAACTCAAATTTTGATTTTAATTGGTTTCATTGCATTTATTGTAATAAATGTGATATTATTCAAAGAAAATTTCAGCGTGAAACCTAATGATATTTTTGGAATCACCCATAATGAACAATTAAATTAAATAAACTAATTCAAAAAAAATGCCCGACAATTAATTTTGTCAGGCATTTTTCATTTTAATCAATTTTTGAAATAATTAAATATTTACAGCTTCACCATAAGCTTGAGCGGCGGCTTCCATAATTGCTTCGCTCAATGTTGGGTGAGCGTGAATTGTTTTGAATAGTGATTTTGCGTCTGCTTCCAAATGGCGAGCAAATGTTACTTCCCCAACCATTTCTGTAACTTCTGGTCCAATCATGTGGGCGCCAAGAATTTCACCGTATTTTGCATCAATTACAAGTTTCACAAAACCTTTAGCTTCTCCCATTCCATGAGCTTTTCCACTCGCCATAAATGGAAATTTTCCAATTTTCAATTCATAACCAGCGGCTTTTGCTTTCTCTTCTGTTAAGCCAACACTTGCTACTTGCGGATTGCAATAAGTACAGCCCGGAATATTGTTATAATCAATTCCATCATTATGATGACCGGCAATATGTTCAACTGTGCTGACTGCTTCTGCTGATGCTTTGTGAGCAAGCCAAGGAGCTCCCGCAACATCACCGATTGCATAAACATTTTCAACATTTGTTTTGCAGTGCTTATCAACTTTAATAAAACCGCGTTCTGTTTGAATTCCCAATTCTTCAAGTCCGATATTCTCGGTATTTGGCATAATTCCAATTGCATTCAAAGCAAAATCTGCAGTTAAAGTTTCAGTTTTGCCATTTGTTTCAATCACAACTTCAACGCCTTCGCCTTTTGCAACAGCTGAAAGAACTTTTGATTTTGTTTTGATATTAATACCGTATTTGCGGAAATTTCTTTCGAGTTCTTTGGAAATATCAGCATCTTCGATTGGCAAAATTCTATCCATAAATTCAACAATAGTAACCGTTGCACCAAATGAATTGAAGAAATATGCAAATTCCACACCAATTGCACCAGCTCCCATAACAATGATAGATTTCGGTAATTCTCTGCCAAGTAATGCTTCTGTGGATGTGATAACACGCTTTCTATCAACTTCAATACCCGGCATAACGCGTGGACGAGCGCCCGTTGCGATGATGATATTTTTAGCTGAAACTGTATCGGTAACATTACCATTTTCATCATAAACATCAATAGTTTTTAATTTTGTTAATTTTCCAAAACCACGAACTTCTTGAACTTTATTTTTCTTGAATAATTGCTTGATACCGCCAGACATTTGATTTGCAACTTTTCTTGACCTTTCGATAACTTGATTATAATCAGTATCAACGCTATTAATTTTGAATCCAAAATCGTTTGAGTGCTTCAAAAAGTTGGCATATTCGGCACTTTTCAAAAGTGCTTTTGTTGGGATACAACCTATATTCAAGCAAACGCCACCTAATTCACTTTTTTCGATACATACTGCTTTCAAACCTAATTGTGCGGCTCTGATTGCGGCAACATAGCCGCCGGGACCCGAACCTAACACTGCAACATCACATTCAATTTTTGCCATTTAGACATCCTAATTTATTAATAATAAAAATGATTTTCAAAAAAATGTATTAACGATTTATAAGAATTTTTGTTATGAAATACAATTGTTTATTGAAATTAAATTGAAAATTTGACAGAAATTCTTACAAAGATTTGCTTTTTTCTTTTACAATTCCATTTTTTTTCTTAATTTTATATCGGATAATATTGTCCGATTATAAAAAGTTTGCGAATGTATGAGTAAAATATATAAAAGCAGTAGGTTCATTCATAAATGGAGCAGTATAATTATCGCTCTTTTATTGATTTATATGAGTTTATCGGGTATATTGATGAATCACCCTGAGATAATTTCTTCTTTTAGTGTTGGATCTAAATTTATACCAAATAATTACAAAGTTGAGAATTGGAACAGAAGTTCGATAACTGATTTGAAATTTTCAAAATTCAAACCTAATATTAGTGTGATTGGTGGATATGAAGGTGTATTTATTTCCTATAATGCCGGAAAAACTTATACGAAAATCAATCAAACAGGATTGCCAAATTCTCAATATTACAACAAAACAAAATCTATTTATATCATCGAGGATTCTGACAATCTAAAAGGGATTCTTGCAGGAACTTTTGGAGGTTTATATTATTATGATTTCCAGAAAAAAATATGGCAAAATATCAAACTTTCGGATGAACAGCTAAAAATTGTAAAAATCATTGATTACAAGGATAAGATTGCTGTTTTTTCTTCTTCTGGTGCATCACTATTCAATCCACAAACTTTAATAATTGAAAAAAATATTAAATTGAAAAAAATTGAAAAAGAAACCAAATTGACTTTGATTGAGTTTTTCTTTCAACTACATTCAGGAGAAATTTGGGGTTTACCCGGAAAAATCATTTTTGATATTGGTGGAATCATCTTAATATTTCTATCTATTAGCGGTCTATATGTTTGGCTTTCACCAAAAACAACAAAATTAAAAATTAAATTCACAGAAAAAGCATCAAAAACAAAATGGTCGATTTACAAAATATTTTATAAATATCATTTGGAATTAGGTATATATTCGGCTCTAATTTTATTAATTGTAGGGATAACCGGCTTTTTTATGCGCCCTCCAGCAATTGCGATGATAATGGACGGCTACATTTCTGTCTCTTCGATTCCATTTATGAAATTGGATAATCCATGGCATGATAGAATCCGTAATGCAATGTATGACAAATTTAATGATAAGATTATCATTGACGCAAAAGATGGTTTCTGGATTTCGGATAATGGAATTTATGGCGATTTTCACAAAAAAATGCCACCGGTTCCAATTTTTGCAATGGGAGCAACAGTTTTGGAGCAAGATAATCAAGGTGATTATTTGATTGGTTCTTTTGCTGGATTATTCAAAGTATCCTCACAGAGCGGCACTTCGATTGATGCTCTAACTGGTGAAGCGCCATTCAATATATCTACAATTCGACCCGGAAGTAATTTAATAACTTCATTTTTCAGAACTCCGATTGGAGAAGAATTCATTACAACACATTTTGAAGGGCTAACAAATGTGAATTCCCCATTTGGATTGAGCAATAGATTTCAAGTTGCTGATGGAAGTTTTGATGATTTTTCTATGTCTCTTTGGAATTATTTATTTGAACTTCATAATGGAAGATTATTCGAATTTTTGGTGGGAGATTATTACATTTTGATAATACCATTAATGAGTTTGATTTTTGTAATATCGCTTCTAACAGGTATTTTCGATTGGGCTTATATAAAAATTAAGAAAATTAGTCATCATTAGGCATCTGTATTATTGCGATTAAATCAAAACTTTCAAATGATATGTTTTAGAAAATTAATCAGTCGGATTGTAAAATAAAATAATCAATAAAATCGTTTGGTGTTATTTAATTTTGGAGAAAATTTTGGAAGATATTTGGGATCAACGTTATTCTATTGAAGAATATTATTATGGCACAGAGCCAAATGAATATTTGAAGGATAAATTATCGAAATTGCAAGCCGGAAGAATTTTACTTACGGCAGAGGGCGAAGGCAGAAATGCTGTTTTCTGTGCTGAATCTGGTTGGGATGTGGTTTGTTATGATACAAGTCAAGTTGGCAAAACCAAAGCCGATGCATTAGCAGAAATGAGAAATGTTCGCATTGATTATAGAATCGATAGCCACAAATCATTCAATTCAAATGATAAATTTGATGTAATAGCAATTTGCTACAATCATCTCCCCTCTTTTTTCAGAGAATTTTTTCACACTAAAATTTTGCAAAACCTAAAAAAAGATGGCTATTTAATTTTGGAGTGTTTCAACAAAAACCAAATTAACAATAATACAGGCGGTCCTAAAGATATAGATCAATTATACAGTCTTCAAGATTTGCTCAATGATTTCAAAGGTTTGCAAATGATTGAAGCAATTGAAACAGATGTTAATCTAAATGAAGGCAAAGGTCATGTTGGAATTTCATCAGTTGTTAGAATTTTTGCAAAAAATAGTTAATTTATTTTGAAAAATCCCAAATAAAGACTAATTATTTGGGAAATTCTATTAGTTGATGCAAAAATTAATGTATAATTGAGCAAGATGGATAAATCATCCGATGTTTTAAAAGCATCGGATGTCTGGCATCCACCTTTGAATGAGACATCCGATGTTTGTGTTGTAATTGCGATAATTTCTGAATAAGATTCATCAAATTTTTTGCAAAACATCGGATGTCTGGAATGCATTATTGTAAAAAAACCTTCCGAGTTGGAAGGTTTTTTTATATACTTTCACCCCTTCAAAAAGCCATATTCATAGACTTTGGGCTCGATTTTCTTGGCTAATAATTTCAATTTATCACGCAAATC
>JANJUO010000028.1 GCA_024710535.1 bacterium | reverse complement strand
TTTCCAATACTGCAAATCGTGAAAAAATTTCAAATCTTGCTTATGCGCTTTTTGGAGAAAAGATTGTTGATAACAAGCCAAATTGCCCTATTTGTGGGAATAATTCATTTTCATTTCAATCGGATAATTCAATTAAATGTTTAGTTTGTAGCAATAGCGGAAAAATCAGATTTGAAAATGACAAAATATTTTTTGAAATTCAAAAAGATAGTTCGGATTTGTTCCTATCGGAAAATTCTGCTTATGAGCATAAACAATGGCTGATTGATATGAAAAGGCAATTTTTCGAGCAAAAAGCATTTTTTAAAGAAATTAGAAACAAGTTTCTAAATGTCGGTCTTGAGATTTATCCGAAGTAATTATAATATAAGAGTTTACAATTCGTTAATATAAATTTAAGGGAATTATGAAAGTTCTATTTGATGGTGTAAAAGAATTTAGCACAAAAGATTTCGAAAATAATAAAGACCTTTTCGACAAATTGAAGGATTCGCAGTTTCCACATACACTATTTATTGGATGCTCGGATTCGCGAGTTGTGCCTGTAATGATAACCAAATCTAATCCAGGTGATTTATTTGTTATTCGTAATGTTGCCAATATTGTTCCATACTTCCGATTGTCTTCAGAATATCTTGCAACTACATCCGCAATTGAATATGCTGTTGTAATGCTGAATGTGCAAACAATTATTATCTGTGGTCATACAAATTGCGGTGGCTGTCGCGCATTATTTATGAAGGATGAAGAACTTGAGCAAATTCCAAATACAAAAAAATGGCTCGAACTTGCTCAAACGGCAAGAGTTAGAGCAGAAGAAATAAAAAGTGAAATTGGAAATGAAGAAGATATTTATAGCATTGTTGAAAAAGCGAATATAGTGGAACAACTAAATCATTTGATGACTTATCCATTTATAAAAAAGAAACAAGCATCAGGCGAATTGACTATTTTGGGTTGGTATTATGATATTGGAACCGGAAAAGTTTATAATTATAATTTCATAGACAAAACTTTTGATTTAATTGAGTAATTTTGATTTAATTGATTGAATAAAATGGAGAATTTATGGCAACGGCAATAGAAAAATCTTTGATTGAAATCCTTTCAAAAGCAAATTGGGTTGGCATTTTGACCGGAGCTGGTGTTTCTGCGGAAAGTGGTATTTCCACATTTAGAGATCCCGATGGATTATGGAGCAAATTCAATCCAATGGAGCTTGCAAGCATAGATGGATTTATGTCAAATCCAGAACGTGTTTGGGATTGGTATCAATATCGCAGGAACGTTATTCATAGCACCAAACCAAATGCCGGACATTACGCTATTGCAGAAATGCAGAAAATGTTTCCATATTTCAATTTAATTACTCAAAATGTGGATAGATTACATCAAACTGCCGGTTCGGATGATGTTTTGGAACTTCATGGAAATATTATTGAAAATCATTGTTTCCAATGCAAAAAACCATATAAACAAGAAATTGATTTATCAAGTAAAGAAATTCCTCGATGTGATTGTGGCGGTATGATTCGTCCTTCTGTGGTGTGGTTTGGTGAAAACCTTCCTCATAAAGTGCTTGCTCAAAGCGAACTTGTTGCTCAAAAGTGTGATGTATTCTTTTCGATTGGCACTTCTGCCGAAGTTTATCCGGCGGCAAATTTGCCAATTATAGCTAAGAAAAATGGAGCTAAAGTGATAGAAATCAACCCCAATGTAACAGCAATTTCTTATATAATGGATTATGTTATTCGTGACACTTCTGCAGAAACTTTGCCATACATTGTTGAAGAATTAAAAAAAAGACCGACTAATTAGCCGGTCTTTTTTGAATTAATTAAATTCGAAAAAATAATTATTCATCTTCTTTTGCTCTAAGAGAATCCCAAACGAAATAGCCGATCATAGCTACAAATGCAAATAATGCAACCCATTGACCACCATAACTTCCTTCGCCCCACAAGCCAAGATCTGTTTTCACTCCAAAGAATAAAAGCAATGCACCAAACACACCGAATAAAGCGGCACCCGCAATAAATCCGGATGAAATCAATGTTCCACGCTGTAAACGTGCAGTTGATAATTTTTCGTTCTTTGAACTCTTTGAAATAAAGTGGTTCAATAAACCACCAATCACAAGTGGAGTATTCAAATCAAGTGGAATAAACATACCAAGAGCAAATGCCAATGGTGAAATTCCAAGGAAGTAAACGAGTAATGCAATAACTGCACCAACTATATAAAGCATCCAATGAATCTGTGCTCCCGGAAGCATCAATGGCTCAATTACTGCCGCCATTGCATTTGCTTGCGGTGCAACTAATGGATCTGGTGTTAATGGTGTCTGAACAAAACCATAAGCTTCGCTAAGCACATAAATAACCAAACCAACTGTTGCCGCAGAAACAAATGTTCCAAGGAATTTCCACATTTGTTGCTTAACAGGAGTTGTGCCAATCCAATATCCCACTTTCAAATCAGTGATAAAGCCACCTGCCATTGATAAAGCAGTACAAACTATACCACCGATAATCAATGCACTCATCATACCTGTTGGACCGCTTAATCCGGCACTAACAAGGATAAATGATGAAACGATTAATGTCATCAAAGTCATACCTGAAACAGGATTTGTTCCAACAATTGCAATCGCATTAGCGGCAACTGTTGTAAACAAAAATGCTATTACTACTAATGTAATCAATGCAATTACTGCTTGAGTTGCTGTAATTTGAACTCCAAACAATAAGAATACAAAGATAAATCCAATTGTAAGAATTGAAGCCATCATAATAACAGGCATTTTAAGATCGAGTTGTGTGCGTTCTGTTTCGGTCATTTCAGCTTTTTTGCCACCTGTTCCGGATACGGCAAGTTTGAATGCTGAGCCGATAACAGATGAAGATCTAATAATACCGATAATACCTGCCATAGCGATAGCACCAATACCGATTGGGCGAACATAAGTGCGGAAGATTGCTTCGGCACTCATTGCATCGAATGGATTTACACCTGTTGCTCCTGCCGCAATTCCTGCGATACTATGAATCAACGGTACAAAAACAAACCATGATAATAATGAACCAACTGTGATAATTAGTGAGAATTTCAAACCGACTAAATATCCAAAACTGAATACAAGAGGGCTAATTGATACTTTCATTACCATTTTGTATTTATCGGCAAGAACTTCACCGATTGGAATCATCCTTGAAGTTATGGTATCGCTCCATAATCTCATTGATGAAAATAAAAATTCAAAAATACCGCCAACGAGACCGCTAACTACCAAAATACTTGCTTGAGATCCACCTTTTTCTCCGGTAACAAGAATTTCTGTTGTTGCAGTGGCTTCCGGAAACGGAAACTTACCGTGCATATCTTTAACAAAATATTTTCTGAATGGAATCAGAAATAAAATTCCAAGAAAGCCACCTAATAAAGATGCAAAGAAAATCTGAAAGAAATCTGCCTGAATTTCAGGATATTTTGCTTGTAAAATATAAAGTGCTGGTATTGTGAAAATTGCTCCTGCAACAATCACTCCCGAACTCGATCCAATTGACTGAATAATAACATTCTGTGCCAAAGCATTCTTCTTTTTAAGTGCGGCAGAGGCGCCAACTGCAATAATTGAAATAGGAATTGCAGCTTCGAATACTTGACCAATTTTCAAACCTGAATAAGCGGCTGCTGCCGAGAATATTATTGCCATCAGCAAACCCATTCCAACAGACCAAGGTGTGATTTCCGGCACAACTGTACCAGCTGGAATAATAGGGACGTACTCTTCGCCTGGCTTGAGCTCTCGATAAGCATTCTCAGGCAAACCACTTTGTTGACCAACTTGATGTTCCATCTACTCTCCAAATAAATTTTAAAAAATTTTGTGAATTTAAAACATCAAAAAAATTGAATTATATCAATTATCTACTAAAATAACAAGCAAGGATGCTTACGCGAATAAATACGGCAAACATCCTTGTTTGTATTTAATTAATCAATAATATACTTAATATAATTATTTTTTTGCATTAAGTTTTTTCATTGTCATTTCAACTTTTACATTTGGGCAATCGCGTCTGTCGCGATCAGTTGTTGCAACTTTATCAACAACTTCCATGCCGCTCAATACTTTGCCATAAGCAGTATATTGACCATCAAGATGTGGTGCATCGGCGTGCATAATGAAAAATTGAGATGAAGCACTATTAGGATCTTGAGAGCGAGCCGCAGAAATTATACCTCTAACGTGCTTGGTTTTGTTGAATTCTGCAGGAACTCTTGGTTGGCTTGGATCGCCCATTCCCCATGTCTCTTTTGGCTTGTTTTTGGTGTTTGGATCGCCACCCTGAATCATAAATCCCGGGATTACTCTATGGAATGCTGTACCGTTATAAAAACCGGTAGTAGCCAAATTATCGAAATTCGCAACATGTTTTGGTGCAATTTCGGGCCATAATTCAATTACAATTTTGCCAAGTTCTTTTCCGCCTTGGGTAACTGTAATTTCATACTGCGGATTTTTGGCTTTGTCCGCCGCTTCTACTTGTGAATCAATGTTCATAGCTAACAATATGATTAATAAAACAAAATATTTAAACATAAAAACTCCTATAAAATTATAAAAAAAATGTTTTTTCAAAATTTGCAATTTACAAACTTTTAAACTATTAAAATATTATTGATTAATAAAAAGAAAAATACGATGAAAGTCTTTATTTTTACTAATTTTTTGTGTAATTTTCATATCTTTTAAATTCAAATTTTCAAAAAGTTATTTTTTACTTAAAAAATGGAAGAAAATTCAATACAACCGGAAAAAAAATCCAACAAACGCGGTATTTTTATTTTTGTAACAATCATCATTTTAGCAGCAATTACATTCTTCTTTTTGCAATCAAATCAAAATAATAAAGACCTAATTGCAAAAATCGAAAAAAAGGAGCAAAGTGATACTTCAAAAAATTCTGCTTCTGATACGAATAAAAAATTATCTGTTGATTACATAAAAGCGGTAGCTCCGGATGCCGACTCAAATACAAAAATTATTAATGTAAGTTCAATCGATACAGTAATTCCGCCAGAACCTTCTTTCGACGAAAATGCTGGTAAATATATTAAAAAAGTGTATTTAGGAAAGCGTATCAACATTGCGGTAACCGGTGTAGATGCAAGAATTGGAACTAATTCCAAGCATGCAGATGCTAATCATGTTATTTCCTTATTACTCGATAGCGGTAAGGTTGAAATTATTTCAATCCCAAGAGATACTCATGTTGATGCAGGCTATGATGACTCAACAGGATTGAATAAACTTACAATTTTGAGAGCAAATCGTGGGCGTCAGGCATATCTTAAGGAAGTTGCAAATATTGCCGGTCTTGACAAAATTCATTATTATGTAGAATTCGGATTTTCTCAAGCAATGGGCATTATAGATTGGCTTGGCTTTAAAGATGCAAAAGCAACTTTGCAGGTTTTACGTTCAAGGCAAGGCTTAGGTGGAGATGATTATCAAAGACAATACAATCAGGGAAATTTCATTAAGCACGCTCTTTATAATCATTTTCATAAATTTACCGGAATGGTCGGAGATGTAATGATTTATGGGGCGTTATCGCTTGTTGAAACCAATCTTACTCATTCTGTTATGAAGGATATTGTAAATAGAATGAATGAAAAAGGTTTTCCAAGAAATATGTCTGATATTTCACAAAAAATTCGTCCTTCAATGGGAATAAAATTCAAAGTTTATGACTTTAATAATGAAAGCGTTGTTAATGAATTAACAAAGAAAATCCAAAATTATAACGATTACAGACACAAAAAAGATACCACATTCTACAAAAGCAAAGTCAGAAATGTTTACAATATTCTTAATAATGTGATAGCCAAAGCCGAGCTCGATACAGCAAAGCGACCAGCTGAGGTAATTCGCAAATTAAATGTATATTTCGAACAAAGAGCATGGCTACAGATTGCTGATAGAAACCAAAGAGCAGAAGTCAGAACAAAAATTGGCGATATGATGTATGTTGCTTATGTTAAGAAGAAAGAACCACAGAAAGCACAAAGTATCAAAGACATTATTCAAGCAGAAATCAAACTATTCGAGCATAAATAATTAATCTGTAAATAAAAAAAAGGATGTATAATTAAATATACATCCTTTTTTTAATTTCTCTTTTTAAAAATTAGCGAGTTCTTCTTGGGCTGTTTGTACTTGAGCCGGAATTAGAATTTTCGTTCTTTCTATTGCTATTATTATTACTGTTATTATTATTATTATTAGTGTTTGCATTTCTACTATTGGTTGGCTCTTCTGTTCTTTTTGGAGGAGCAGTATAAGTAGGAGTGCTGTTTCTTGGCGAATCACTTCTATTATTTTCAGAGCCTTTCACAGTTCTATTGTTATTATTTGAGTTTGAATTATTATCTTCAACTCTTGGGCGATAATTAGTATTATTTGGCTTTTCTACTTCCTGCTGAATAACATTTCTGTTTCTTGGAGAATTAGTATTTGTATTGCCACTATTGATTGTTTTTCTGTCTGAATTAACATTTTGGCGATTTGTATTTGTTGAACTGCCTGAGTTTGTATTTACAACAGAGCCTCTTGGACTGTTGGTTTCGGAAGAATTCCTGCCTGCATTAACATAAGTGCCGCGATTATTGCCAAAATTTCTATAAGATTTCTTTTTTTCGGTAGAACTATATTGGTAATTTGGTCTATGATCTCTCCAAGTGTGATGATAGCCATACCAATCATTGTAATAACCACCATAATATGGATGATACACATACCAAGGCGCATACCAATCGTAGCAATAATTCGAATAACCCGAATAATAATAATGTGAATGATAGCGATTATAACTGTATGGTGACATCCAGCCATAATAGTTGCTCCACCAAGGCACAATCACAGGTACATACATAGGCTCTTGATAGCGTAAACCATTTGTTTGATAGACAATATCCTCATAGTTTTTTACTTGAGTTTGCCCACCACCAAGCGGATTTACCCACTCATCTTGTGTATTGTTTCCAGCAACAATTATTTCTTCTTCAGTTGCAATTTTGGGATTATTATTGTACCCAAAATAAGATTCTCGAGTGGAACCATTACTTGCACAGCCGGCTAAAACCACTATGCCGATTGCTGTAACTAATAATATTTTTAATGTTCTCATCATAACAAGCTCCTTTTTTTAATTCAATTGTTAGACGATTGAATCAAAAAAAAGTTACATAAAAATGTGAGTTTATTTACAAAAATTATTTTTTCAAAAAAATCGTCAAATTTAATGCTATTTGATTTGTAATCACTTTTGAAACAGGTTATTACACATAAATAAATCTTTCAAAATGTTTTTCTTTGTTGTTAAATGGAAATTTTTTATATTTGGACAATTGTTTAATATATTTGTTGAAAATTTTTATTAGGAAAAAAAGAGTATTTAATTTAACATATTTGTAAGGGTAGTATTAAAATAGTTCTTAAGCAAGTTCGTGCTAAATAAGTTTCAAGAATACTAAAAGTTTCGCCGATAAAATACGAAAATAGATTAAAATATTATATTTGACAGGTGGTTTATGATACAAGCATATCAGGCAATAATTAATCAGCAAGGTTTTGTAAATCTATTACAACCAATGAATTTGGAAGAATCCAAAAGAGCAATTGTGATTGTCTTTGATAATAATTATGAGGATTTTTCCTTTGAAAAATTCGATTCTTATATTTTTAGTGAAAGTTCTTTACAAAAAGACTGGAACAGACCCGAGGAGGATGAAGCATGGGATTATTTGAATCAGGAGAAATAGTTGTTATTCCTTTTCCATATTCTGATTTATCAAAATCAAAATTGCGACCTGCTTTGATATTGGTGAATTTAAATAATGATGATTTCATTATGGTTCAAATTACAAGTAAAAGCTATGATGACATTTATTCTATACAACTATCAAATGAAGACTTGGATTATGGGTTCTTGAAATTTGATAGTTTTATTAAATATTCTAAGGTATTTACCTCAAATTCAAATATTATTTTAAAAAAAATTGGTAAATTGAAAGAAATCAAATACAATGAAGTTATCAATGAATTAGTTAAACTATTAAAAGTAAAGTCTGAAATAAATCAATAAATCTACAATTTTCTGTAAATATGCTAAGATTTGTTTGATGGTTTAAATCGTCAAATTTAATGCTATTTGACTTATAATCACTTTTGAAACAGGTTATTACGCATAAATAAATATTGCAAAATGTTTTTCTTTGTTGTTAAATGGAAATTTTTTATATTTGGGCAGTTGTTTAATAAGTTTGTTGAAAATTATAATTAGGAAAAAAAGAGTATTTAATTTAACATATTTGTAAGCGTAGTCTTACTTTCGTTCTTTCTTGAAATTCGACCAAATTTTAATAATACATTTAAAGTTTTAATTATAATATTTAAATCTTATGAAAAAAAACACAAAAGAAGAAGCAAAAAAAGCAATCCAAAAATTAGTGGATAAATTTGATAAAAAGCTGATTATTATAAAGGTAATTTAATTGAAGATCAAGCCAGAATTGATTTTATTAATTTATTTTTTGAGGCATTAGGCTGGGACATTAACAATAAAGAAGATTTACCAGAGGCATTTCGTGAAGTTATCTATGAGGATACCGTTTTAGTTGATGGAAATAAAAAAGCACCTGATTATTGCTTTACCAAACAAGGTAAAAAAATGTTTTATGTGGAAGCAAAAAAGCCCGGTATTAATATAAAAGAACACGTAGATTCTGCTTACCAATTAAGACGTTATGGATGGAGTGCTCAATTACCTATTTGTATTCTAACGGATTTTGAAGAATTTGCTGTTTATGATTGTACTG
>JANJUO010000008.1 GCA_024710535.1 bacterium | reverse complement strand
GACCTGAAAATCATGCTGATGAATGGGAAGCACAATCACTTCGGAAATTCGAAAGTGGCATAAAGGAAGTTGTCGAAATTGTTGATATTGAGGATGTCCCATATCTTCGAGCAATGTTTCCGATGATTACAGAAGAAAAATGTTTGAAATGCCACGCTCATCAAGGGTATCATGTTGGTGATATTCGTGGAGGAATCAGTACATCTATACCACTAAGTCCGTATTATGATGCCGCTGAAACTTCAAAAAGAACTTTACTTATCAGCCATTTATTAATTGCAATTCTTGGTATTGCAGGATTTTGGGTGGCAAATAATGTCTATTCCCAAACAGAATCGACAGTTATCGAAAGTGAGAAAAAGTTCAAAAGTTATATAGATTTTGCTCCCGATGCTATTTTTGTTGTTAATAAGCATGGATATTACATTGATGCAAATAGTCAAGCAGAAAAAATTACCGGATATTCAAAAGAAGAATTACTTACTTTGCACATAAGTCATTTGGTTTACAAAGAAGATTTACAATTAGCATTTTCTCATTTTGAAAGGGTTGTACATTCTGGAAATTCATATGGCGAATCAAGATTTGTTCGTAAAGATGGCACAATTGGCTGGTGGACAATAAATGCAGTTCAAATCTCGGAAGATAAATTCTTAGGATTTTCTCAAGATATTACCGAGAAGAAAAATAAAGAAATTGAACTTATGGATAGTTATAAAACATTTGCAGATGTTGTGGAATGTATTCCATCAGGATTGTTGATTTATGAATATCAAGAGCCGGATAAATTGTTTCTATTACAAGGAAATCACGGTGCTGAAGAACTAACCGGAATAAATCTCGGAGATAGTATTGGAAAAGAATTCAACGAAATATGGCCCAATGCAAAATCATTAGGACATACTGATAAATATTTGAATGTTATTAAAACCGGAATCAATTTGACCCTTGAAGATATGACTTATACGGATGATAGACTTACAGGTGTATTTCGAACGAATTGCTTTAAAATGCCAAAAAATAAATTAGGAATTGCATTTGAAAATATAACAAAATTCAAAGAGCAAGAATTTCAAATTCTTCAGCAAAACAAAGAATTAATTATTGCAAAAGATAAAGCCGAAGAAAGTGTGAAGCTCAAAACGGCATTTTTGCAAAATATGTCACATGAAATTCGCACACCTTTGAATGGAATTATTGGATTTTCGACATTGCTGAAAGATTTTGAAGAATTAAATGCCGATGATAAGTTGAATTTCATAAAAATGATTCAAGCATCGTCATACAGATTACTCAGTATTGTAAATGATGTTTTGGATATTTCAAGAATTGAAGCCGGAACATTAAAATTGAATATTACAAAATTCAAGGCAATTGATATTTATGACTATTTTTCTGCAATTTATAATCCAAAAGCAGAAGCAAAAAATATTCAATTTATTGTGAATAAGCCTACTGAAATGAATAATCTATTTCTGAATACAGATAAAGATAAATTATTTCAAATTATTACAAATCTTATCAACAACGCTATCAAATTCACCGACACAGGTTTTGTGGAATTAGGTATCAATCTGCAAGATGAATGTATTTCAATTTATGTGAAAGATACTGGTATTGGTATCAAACAAGAATTTATCAACAATATTTATGATAGATTTTGGCAATATGAAGCATACACTCCACGAAAATTTGGAGGTACTGGTTTAGGGCTTTCAATTACCAAAGGGCTTGCCGAAATGCTCGATTGCGTTATCAAAGTTGATTCGGAATATGGAAATGGCAGCACTTTTGCTATTCATTTTTCAAGCAGAATTTGCGAGTATTTAGATCAAAATTATTTTGAAAATATGAATGACCACTCCGAACATCTGATTTACAACAAAATGAAAATTCTTATTGCAGAGGATGAAATCACAAATTATATTTATCTGGAGCACTTACTGAAAAATGAATCCGAAAAAATAATATGGGTAACAAATGGTGCGGATGCAATAAAAACTGTGCAGAATGAAAAAGTTGATTTGATTTTGATGGATATAAAAATGCCAATTATGAATGGAATTGAGGCAACCAAACAAATTAAACAAACTAATCCCGATATACCAATTATTGCTCAAACTGCTTTTGCGCATCAAGAAGAGAAATCTTTGGCGTTGCAGGAAGGTTGCGATGGATTTATTTCAAAACCAATTGAAAAATTTAAATTATTTGGTATAATTAATCAAACTATTAAGAGAATTATATAGAAAAAACATCAGAATGCAATAACAAACAGAAAGTAATTTCGTAAGTTGAACGTGATTTATAAATAAATTTGGATTTTCATTATTAATGATGAAATGAAATTAAAAAGTGCAAATATACTAAGAAAAATTGCAAGGTTTGGCTTATTGATAATCAGCATTTTAGTTTTTATGTTTGCTTCAATTTCAGGAGTAGAAGGTTCTATAGGATTATCAGAAATTATAAATAATTTTCCAATGTGAATTTGGAAATATTTTTTGGGGATATTTGTGATAATATTCCCTTTGTTACTTTATAATGCTGATTTTTCTGTAAGATATTTGATTTGAATTATTTATTTGAATGAAATACACTCCCGAAGCAAAATTTTCTTTATTAATTTGATAAGTAGAATTCTGATTTACAATTGAATTCAAAATCAAAT
>JANJUO010000563.1 GCA_024710535.1 bacterium | reverse complement strand
TTTTGCAAGAGTTGATGCTGATAAAGCCAATCTAAAAGCTGTGGTTATGGTAACTGATGGCGTATTCAATACCGGAAATAATCCTGTTTATTCTGCGGAAATGCTTGCCAGACCAATGTATATTGTGGGTATTGGCGATTCGAGTATGCCAAAAGATATTTCAATTCAAAATATAATTACAAACGAAGTTGCTTATATCAATAATCCTGTTCCTGTTAATATCAATATTCAGATTTCTGGATATAGCGAAGGTGAAGCCAAATTGACTTTGTCCGATAATAATAAAATTATTTCGGAGCAAACAATTTATATAAAACCTGAAATCAATGATTACTCCGCGATTATCGAATATTTGCCAACAGAAGAAGGCATTAGAAAATTAACAGCAAAAATATCAGTTGCAGATGGTGAAATCACAGAAAGAAATAATACAGCCTCAGAATTCATCAAAATTTTAAAAAATAAAAGACGTATATCCATTTTTGCCGGCTCACCTAACCCTGATGTGAGTTTTGTAAAGCAAGTACTTTCTAAAGAAAATGGCGTTGAAATCACAGAATTTGTTCAGCAATTAGGTGCCAAATTCTATACTGAGCCATCTCCATCATTGCTTAATGAAACAGAACTTTTTATTTTGATAAATTTTCCAATTAATAGCACACCTGCAAATGCTCTATCTATGATTGCAAAGGAACTCGAAAAAGGAAAATCAGTTCTATTCATTGCCGGAAATCAAACAGATTATCAGAAATTGAAATCTATAGAGCAATATTTGCCATTCAATACAGCATCTTCTTCATCGCAGGAATTTCTTGCATCACTCGATATAAGCCCACAATCTTTATCGAGTCCGCTTTTGCGAGTAAACGGAACAGATGCTGATGCAGATCTATGGGCAAATTTGCCACCATTATTCAGAACGGAAACATTTGTGAGGATAAAGCCGGAAAGTGATTTGGTTGCCGGAACAAAGGTTAATAATGTTGTCTTGAAAGAGCCAATGATTCTAACTCGCGATTTTCAGAATAAAAAATCTGCCGCATTTTTGGGATATGGTTTGTATCGCTGGAAATTGCTCGGCTATGCTCAAGATGTGTCGAAAGGTAGAGATGAAGCAGTAGATTTGTTTAGTATTTTGGTTGCAAATTCGTTCAAATGGCTTTCTGTAAATGAAAAACTGAAAAATGTTTCTATCAAAACAAACAAGAAAATGTATGCAAGTGGTGAAAAGGTCGAATTTGTTGCCACAGTTTATGATGCGGCATATAATCCATTGGATGATTGTATTTTGAATGTAAAAATCAAGAGCAATAATGATTCACGTGAATTGCCTTTGGTGAATATTGGAAATGGAAGATATTCCGGTATTGTTGAAGGGCTTGGAGCCGGTGATTATGCTTATGATGGAACTGCTTTATATAATAATAGAAGTATTGGTAGCGATAATGGAAGGTTCAATATAGGAGATGTTTCAGCAGAATATCAAAACCTGCAAATGAATGTTGCTTTATTAAAAGACTTGGCAAAACGAACAGGCGGAAAATTTTATACTAAAGATAATGCTGAAGAAATGATAAAGGATATAAATGCACATAACAAATTCAAACCAAGAGGAATTTCGCTGAAAAGTGAATTTTCGATTTGGAATATTTGGTGGATTATGGCAATTTCCTTATTTTTACTTTCGATGGAATGGGTTATCAGAAAGCGTGCAGGAATGATTTAGTGAAATTCAAAATGAAATATATATTTTTATTATTATTGATGAATTTGTATGTTTTTGCAGATTTGACAGATTCATTATTTGTTTCAAGCGGTTCCAAAAGAATTGATATTCTTAATAAATTATCCGAGCAGAATGCACTTTCATCGCCCAAATTAGCAATGAATTATGCAAGTGAAGCAATTCTTCTTGCTTCGAATCTTGCCGATACTTCATCGATGGCAAGTGCATATTTCAATTTGGGTAAAGGTTACTATTTTGCTGGTTTTTATCCTGAATCCAAAAATGCCTTTTTACAATCAAAAGAACTTTATAAATTGATTTCACAACCGGTAAAAAGTGCTCTTTCTGCAATCGAAGCGGCTGGTAAGGCATTGATTATGAATGAATTCGAGCAGGCAAATCTCCTATATGAAGAATCTATTGTAATTTTCAAAAATGAAAAAGAAATTACTCATACAGTTAATTCATTGATCGATTATAGCAAATCATTAAGAGCAAGCAAAAATGAAAAAGCTCTCGAAGTTCTTGATGAGGCAATGAAAATTCAAAGCGAAAGAATGAGAAATAACTTTATCAAACCACTTATAATCTTCGAAAAAGGTAATTATTATTTTGCTATTGAGGATTTCGAAAATGCTTTGAAAAATTATGAAGAAGCAAAAAAAATATACACTAAAATAAATGATAAACTAAAGTCTGCAGAATGTATGATGAGTATCGGAAGTACTTATAAGCTTATGGGAAAAACTGATTTAGCAAAAGATTTTTATCTGAAAACTTTGCCTATTTTCGAAAATCAAAATGATAGGGAAGGATTGAGAATTGCATACAATAATTTATATAAAATTGAATATGAAAGTAATAATTTTCCCGATGCAATCAAGTATCTCGAAAAATATACCGAAATTCTTAAAGAATATTACAGTTCGAATATTTTCAGAACTGTACTTCAATCTAAACTTGACAGAGAAACAAAAAATCGCGAAGTTTATGAAATTCAAAGCAGACAGCAGGAATTAGAAAAGCAACGTGTCCAATTACAAAGAAAAGCAAAAGATTTGGAATTGATTGCCGATAGATCGAAAATGGTATCACTTGTTGCTATTTTGGCTCTTCTGGTGGTTATTGCGTATTTTATTTACAAACAAAATCTAAGTAAAAAAGCCAATAATTTATTGTTTGATGAAAAAAATCATATTATTACTGAGAAATCTAATGAATTGGAAGCACTCAAAAAAGATATTGATAATAAAAATCACAAAATACATACGGGGATAAAATTGGCGCATCAAATTCAGAATGCAATACTTCCCAAAAATACTGAAATATCAAAATATTTAACCGAATATTTCATTTTCAATAAGCCCAAAGATATTATTTCGAGTGATTTTTATTGGTTTCATCAATCTGGAAATGAAATTTATTTAGCAGTTGCAGATTGTAAATTGCATAGTTTTGCTGGTGCATTTATTTCTATAATGAGTTCAATTTTTCATAATGAAATTATTATTGACAAAAACGAGATTAGCCCATCATCAATTTTGAAACAATTAAATGTCAGATTCAGAGAATTTGTTGAAACAGAAAACTGCGTTTTGTCGAATTGCAATTTGGATTTGGCTCTTGTGAAGATCAATAAGAGCAATAATACACTTACTTATGCCGGAGCCAAACGACCTCTGTATTTTTTTGATAATGATAAACTAATTGAAATCAAAGGCGATAGACATTCGATTGGCGAGAGTCCTGATAGTGAAGTTAAATACAAAGAAATTGAAATGAGAATCCAAAAGGGAATGGCTTTTTATCTAACTTCAAATGGATTTGCTTCTCAAACAAACGAGAAAAATATTAAATATGGATCGAAGCAACTTAAATTTTTCCTCGAGAAAATTTATTCAAAAGAAATGCAAGAGCAATATAATTTAATCGAGCAGGAGTTTAATCATTTCAAAGGGAATGAATCACAAAAAGATGATGTAACAATTTTTGGCTTTAGAATATAATAGAAAGTTGCCAACAAGAATACAATAATGGATTCAGAATTTTGCACTTGATTCGATATTTGCAAAGTATGCTTATCTAATACAATATGATTTCCAGAAAATAGAGGAATCCAGAATTAAAAAACTGACGGTCTTTGGTATAATCTAGAGTCGTCATCGTATCGAAATAAGCAAGAAAAGGACAAAAGAAAAGAGACCCTTCCTAAGGTTTGAACCCTTATACCAAGTTGCATTCAAATATAGAATCAAAATGATTTTATTTCTATAATGCAATTTCTGAAGAAAATAAGAAAGTCAATGCCTGTCATTTCGAACCGCAGTTGAGAAATCCATAACAATCAATACATTTTTTGTTCTGTCGGTTGTTACAACCTACACATTACTGGTCGAGGCTGTCCAACAAGTATAATTGTTGGCAGTTATTGTCAAACAAGGATGTTTGACCTACTATATTTATACAGACTTAGTAGAACAAGCATCCTTGCTTGTTGCTGAAATTATTACTTATGGGACAGCCTCGAAACAGGATTTATGGATATCTCGCTTTGCTCGTTATGACTAATTTTGAGTTAAGAATATAGTGCAAACCCAGAAGCGAATATTGCCTATATGAAAGCAACTTGGTATTACAAATAGTCAAAAAGATATTACAATCAATCAAAGAGGCATCACAATAATTTAAAGAGGTATTACAATAGTATAAAGAGATATTATAATAGTATAAAAAGGCATTGTAATAGTAAAAAGTGATATTACAATTATTCAAAGAGGTATTACAATTATTCAAAAAGGTATTACAATTATTTAAAGAGGTATTACAATACATCAAAGAGGTATTACAATAGTTGAAA
>JANJUO010000522.1 GCA_024710535.1 bacterium | reverse complement strand
TTGGCGAAAAATACGAAAAAGGTACAAAAGTTAGCGGCAAAGTGGTTAGTCTTACTGATTACGGTGCATTTATTGAAATCGAAAAAGGTATCGAAGGTCTTATTCACATTAGCGAAATGTCATGGACTCAGCACGTTAAGCATCCATCACAAATCGTTTCTATGGGTCAGATTGTTGATGCTATAGTTCTTAATATTGACAAAGACAATAAGAAACTTGCTCTTGGTATGAAACAATTAGAGCCAGATCCATGGCAAGATTTGATGAAAAAATATCCAGTTGAATCCAAACATTCAGGTATCGTTCGCAATCTTACTAACTTCGGTGTGTTCGTTGAACTCGAACCTGGTGTTGATGGTCTTGTTCATATTAGTGACCTCAGTTGGACTAAGAAAATACGTCATCCGGGAGAATTCGTGAAGAAAGGCGATAGACTTGATGTAATGGTATTGAGTATTGACCCTGAACAACGCAGAATTGCACTTGGACACAAACAAATTAATGATAATCCTTGGGACTTCTTCCAAGATAAATATATGGTTACTGCTGAAACTGAAGCAAAAATTGAAAGAATTATCGAAAAAGGCGTTATCGTTGAATTGCCAGACGGCGTTGATGGTTTCGTTCCTGTTTCTCAACTTTCATTTGCTCCTGTTAAAAATATTGGCGAATACTTCAAAATTGGCGATTTGCTTCCTTTGAAAGTTGTTGAATTCGATAAAGAATCAAAGAAAATCGTTCTTTCTGCTGTTGAAGCATTAAGAAACAAAGATCAGGCAATTATTGATGCATATAATACTGCTCATCCTGTTCCGAATGCTGATTCAGGTATTATCGAAATTCCTTACGACAGCTCAATGGCTGCAGATTTACCAGAAGAATTCGAACTTGCAAAAGTTGATACAAAATCATTGAAACCTGAAGAAATTGCCGCAGTTGTAGGCGTTCCTGTAGATGACGATGAAGCTCCAAAAGCAGAATAATTTTTAAAGAAAAAAAAGAAAGATAAGGGCTGGATTTTTAATTCAGCCCTTTTTTTATTTTATAAAATGCTGATTTCATTTATATTTGAAAACAATTAAAGCATAGCATCTTGTTAAATATCAAAAATAATTTGCATTAATTCATATCAAAACTTAGTTAGAATTACTGAATTGTATAAATGCTCATTACTCTCTGCGTTAGAAATGACAATTGCAGCAGAAGTCAGTATTTCGAAGCCGCAGGCAAGAAATCCAGAAGCTAATATGGTTGATTATTGCGCCATTAAAATTTTCTACTAAGGATATTTTCAATATAAGGTATTCAAAATCTTATTTCAATCATTAACCTTACTAGAAAAATGTTTTCCATTTTATTTAAGCTTATTTATTATCTTGTTTTATGTCTCTCAAGCAAGGATGATGAAGCTACCAAAATAATAAACCATTAATTATGGCAACTAAGCAACTACTTTGTTACCGCCTCATTCATTTACCATTACCAAGTTGGTACTTGATTGCTAATTTAAAAATATTTATTATTGAAAGCAAATTGTTATAAATTATAAAAAAAAAGCCCCAAAAATTTGGAGCCTTTTATTTGTATAAATCAATCTAATTATTTTTTATTCAAAGTTTTAGTATATTCTTTCAATGTATCGCAAACGGCAGATACTTCAAATTCGACTCCTGTGTATGATTCATGAATTATTGAAATCTGATAATTTCCTTCGCAAACTTCAACAAATTTCACATAGCCATTTTCAACAGTTAATGTTCGGATTAATTGACCACCTTTCCATAACTTAACAGTTGCACCATTGATTGGTTCGTTAGTGGAAGCATCTTTTGGAAATATAGCAATTTTTGCTGTACAGCAAACGCCATTAACTTCCAACACTTTTTGAATAGTAGCAGTTTGGGCGCATCCAACAGTAAAGTTACCGTCAACAGCTCTATCTCCATAAGTAATTAAATATGTGTATTTTCCAGTACATAGATTTGCTGGAGTTTGATATTGTCCTTGCTGAGTTGAATCATAATATACAACTTGTCCATCTCTCATAATTTTAATTTTGGCACCGGTTAAAAGATTACCTTGTTGGTCTTTAACTTTAAAGAGAGCTTTGTTATCACAGCAAGTATCCACATTTTGGTTTGCTTCAAGTTTAACTGTGAAATATTGAGTATAGCAAGAATCTTCGATAATTGTTAAACCATCTTCTTCTTTTACTTTATAGCCGTCTTTTGCAATTCTGAACCAATAATTGCCGGAACAAAGATTATTGAAAATCACTTGTCCATTTTCATTGGTATATAATTTTGACCAGAAATCAGAATTTGCTCTAACTAATTTTACCTCAGCATTTTTCAGAGGAGCATTTGTGGTTTTATCCAAAATAATAAATTTCATTTCAGCACAGCAAGAATCTTGTTGAATTGGAGTAAGCTTTTTATCCAACGTAACAGTTTGATTGCAACTGAATGAAGATTGGAATTCAGTTTCTTTATATCCTTCTCGGTTGATACTTACTCCATAATTACCTGTGCAAATATTCGAAATAATTGCATATCCATTTTCAGTATAAGCATATTTCACCATTTTACCGTCTTTCCATAATGCCACTTTTGCATTATTAATAGCGGCATTTGTATTTGCATCTTTCACTGTAACTTTCATTGTATTATTGCAACAAGTATCAGAATTTTGCTTTTTTACTAATTTAATTGTTTGATAGATTGAATCGCAATTTGTTTCTGTACCTACTGATTTTTCAACAACATTGTATAAATCATGAGCAATTCTCAAGCCATAACTTCCTTTGCAAACCTTTGTGAAAGTAATGATACCATCTTCACCGGTGTTATATTTTGAAAGTAATTGACCACCTTTCGTTAGTCTGATTTCAGCATTTTTGACTGCAAAACCAGTTGAATCATCAATCACAGTAACTTTGATAATGCCGCAACAGTCATTTTGTTCAGCTTGTTGCATAGTTTTTTCAAAATTATGAGTTCCACCACATTCTGCAATAAAATAGAATTCAATTGGTTTCATTCCCGGCTTGGTGATAGAAACAATATGTTTTCCTTCACAAAGTTCGTTAAATGAAACCTGTCCATTTACTGTAAATGCTTCGCGAATTACTTGTCCGCCAAAATAGAATTTAACCAAAGCAGAATCCACGTTTCCGCCTTCAGCATTTTTCACTTTAATTACCGAAGTTGCCGTACAGCAAATACTATCTTTACGCTCCATTCCAAAAGCCAATGTAATAGTATCGCAATCACCAAAAGATAAATCTTCTTCAATAACTTTGAATTTATCATGTGCCAAGCGAACCCAATAATTTCCTGCACAAACTTTTGTAAATTCAATAACTCCATTATCATCTGTTGTTCCAACTTTTTTGAGTTTATCACCCAAAAGAAGCTTCACCTGTACGTTTTTGATAACACTGTCAGTATTTTTAACTTTGGCAATAATTGTAAGTTTGCCACAGCAGGTATCATCTCCATTTTGTAGATAATATTTTTTCTTGTCTTCTCCATCTTTCTTTTTGAATTCTTTAAGATTCTCTTTAATTTCAAGAAAATCGGTATGTCTGATTCTGATAAATGTATTATCAGCATCCTTTGTTTTGAAAGAAAGTGAGAAATTTCCCGACTCATCTGTTTTCACTGATGAAATCAATTCATCGCCCTGAGTAAGAGCTTCTATAGTTGCATCGGAAACAGGGTTGTCGTATAAATCGGCAACCACACCCTGAATTGTTTCTTCAACAATAGGATTTACTGCAGTATCGTCGCATGACGATATAAACATGATAAGACCTAAAACCAAAGGTATTATCAATAATAATTTAGTTAAATAATTTCTCATCAGAAACTCCCAAAAAAATAAACAAAAAACAAATTTTCAAATTCACAAAAATAATTACACAATAATATGTATATAGTTGCAAAGAAAATAAAAAAAAATATTTTTTTTTGAAAAATAAAAAATAATTATATAATTGATTAAACTTTTTATTAATTTTGTTTGTCTAAAAGTTGAAATTAATAATTTGTTTTAATATTTTATTTTGGGGTATTTATGTTTAAAAGTTTATTGAAAAAATCAGCAATGGTTTTATCAGCTTTGATGTTGGTTTTTGTAGTTGTCAGTTGTGATAAAGCAGTTGATTCTACAGATTATTCAGAATATTACTCTTCTGTTTATTCTGTGAATGAACCTACAACAAATATTGCAGATATCTATGTTGGAGGTACTG
>JANJUO010000367.1 GCA_024710535.1 bacterium | reverse complement strand
CTTTCAACGAAAAATTACTATTATCATGGGTAGGATTGCGTGGAGCAGTACCAATTGTATTTGCCACATATCCAATGATTTATGGCATTTCAAAGGCAGATATGTTTTTTAATTTGGTATTTTTTATTGTTCTTACATCGGTATTAGTTCAGGGAACAACCATATCAATTTTTGCTAAAAAACTAAATCTTAATGAAGATGATAATTCCAAAATTAGATATCCATTGGATATTGAATTATCAGACGAAGTAAAAAGTGAATTGATTGAAATAACTGTTCCTGAAAATTGCAGTGCTGTTGGCAAAAGTATTTTAGAACTAAATATGCCTCTAACAGCATTGATAGTACTGATTAAGCGAAAGAATAATTTCATTACTCCACGTGGCTCAACAGTTCTTGAAGGCGGTGATAAAATGGTTATTATGACTGATAATAAAAACGATGTATATTTTATTAATTCATGCTTAGGTATAATCTAATTACCATAATGAAATAAAACCTGAAGATTCAACAACTTGCTGTCCATCTTTGCTAAGCACCCAATTGATAAATTTTCTGATATTTCCTTTTGGATTTTCCAAAGTATAAAAGTGCAAATATCTGATTATAGGATAAGTGTCATTTTTGACATTTGCAATATTGGGTTCTATATTGTTAACTTTGATATGTTTTACATTTGTTCCATAAATGATACCACCATAAGAAATTGCATTAGTATCCATAAAAACAGCATTAGAAACAGCATTATTTGAACTATAAACAGTTGCATCAGCAGAATAATCTTCGCCCTCTAAAACATAATTTTTGAAATATTCATGCGTACCTGAATTTGCGTTTCGTATTACTACATTGATTTTATGATTTACGTGTGAAAATTGATTCCAATTCTGTTTCTTACCTATAAAAATATCTTTAATATCTTTTAAATTCAAATTTTCAATTGGATTGCATAAATTTACATAAATGCTTAATGCATCTTTCCCTATCAATATTGAATAGCCAACTGATTTCCACTTTTCAGCTATCAATTTTACCTCTTCGGAACTAACATTTCTCGAAGCCATACAAATATCCGCAGCTCCATTGTTCAATGCCTTAAATCCAGAAACAGTTCCTCCACCATCAACATAAATAGAAATTTCGGGATTTTTTTTCATAAATTCTGAAGCTAACTTTTGCGTTAGCAATAGCATCGTATCGGAGCCTTTGATTATAATTTTCTCCGTATTAGAAAAAAAAATATTACAACTGCTAAATGCAAGAAGCATTACTAAAGCAATTGTAATATTTAGAATTCTAATTGGATTTATAGATAATTTATACATTTCGAATTACGTGCTTAACTACTCCTTGAATTTGAAAATTATGCATTTCAAGAATTTTAATAGGTAAAAATTTCGAATTAGCAGAAACCAGGTGAATTTCATCATCAATAATTTGATATTTTTTTACAGTCATCTCGCCATTAAGCGATGAAATCACAATTTGACCCGGTTTGGGTTGTTCTTTTTTATTAACAACCAAAATATCACCATCAAAAATATTTTCATTTATCATACTTTCGCCTGAAACCCTTACCAAAAAAGTTTCTCCCGGCTCAGGAGCAATCGCTTCATTCACATCAAGAATGCTTTCTATATTTACTTCTGTGAATCTACCATTCAATGCCGCACTTAACAAAGGAGCTTCGTAATTAAATCGATTTTTGATATTATGTATGTTGTTTATTTTCATAGATTATGAATGATTTTTGTTACTGTGCCAAGAATAGTATATTCCATATATGGTTCAATTTTTAAAGGAATAAATTGATGATTATGAGATTCAAGGAAAATTTCACCATCAATAACTCGATAGATTTTTATTGTTAAATGATTTTTTAGAATTGCAACAACAATTTTACCATCTTTTGGCTCAATTGAAGTATCAACAATAAGTAAATCGCCGTCAGCAATACCCGAAAATTCAAGGTTCAAACCACTAACTCTAACAAAAAAAGTAGCCGCCGGATGAGTAACCAAATATTCATTCAAATCAATCTCAGCATCCACTTCACTATCAACAGGATTTGGAATACCCGCAGAAACCGAACCGATAAATAATGGAAGTTTAACGCTGACTTCTGAATTTGGACTAAAGCCAATAATTTCTATAATTTCCATTTTTCCCCCTTTTTAGAAATTACAAGATTCACAAACTTCAAATATAACAAATTTGTTCAAAAATAAAAAAAAATCCTTTCAATAAATGAAAGGACTTTTAAAAAAATTTATATCAAAATTATTTTAATATTCTATTAATTGATGCCATAAAATCAGCTTTTGAGCGCATACCAACAATTTTTTCTGCAATTTTACCATCTTTACCAATGATATAAGTGGTTGGAACAGCACTAATACCACCATAAGCAGATTGAATTTCGTTTGTTCCAATGAAATTTGTGTAGTTAATACCATTCTTTGATGCGTAGTTTGCCACATTGGTTACTGCAGCAGCTTGATCTCTTTCCAAAGCAATCCCTACCACCATAAAATCTTTGTTCATCAATTCTTTTTGAATTTCAATAATATCCGGAATTTCTTTTCTACAAGGTGGACACCATGTGCCCCAGAAATTTATAAATACTACTTTGCCTTTTGTAAATTCTTTGAAAGTAGTTTTTTTGCCATTTTTGTCAGTGAAATTGAAATTGGCAACCGTACCATCTGTTGAAGTAACAACAGAATTGATTGTAAATACATTAGAGTTTGTAACTTCGTTTTCTGCTTTTGTTTCAGAGCAGGCAATTACAACAAATGAGAAGAATGCAACAACGCTTAGCAAAGTTGTCATTTTGAGATATTTAAGCATATTATACCTTAAAAAAAATATTTAAATAAAACTAAATTACTAATTAGCAATATTGACGAAACATAATTTTTATTGTTTTAAAAAAACAATTATTTTAATTACGAAAAGATCATAATATTTTTCAAATGTTCTTTCTGAGTTCTTGAATTATTTCGACGGGCAAGCCAATCTTTTCAGCAATAACTTCATCATCAAAAATATCCAAAAGATTCTTGGCGATTTCCATTTTTGCCTGAAATGCACCTTCTTCCAAACCTAACTCACGACCTTCTTCCAAACCTAACTCACGACCTTCTTCTATGCCTTCCTGCTTACCAATTATAAATCCTTTACTCTCTGCCTTTTTCAAACCCATTTCTTCATCTCGAAGCCATTTTAATCTTGACTCGTAACTTTCTCTCTCTTCGGGGCTTAATGACATATTGTCAAGTAATTCGATAGCTTTTTTGATAGATGGAACTTCCTCCAGCTCTGAAGGTAATTCATATTTTGAATAAACTTCGGCTCTTTTTAAAAAATTTACCCATCTATCAAGCATTGAAATAAATCTATCATCATACTTCACTAATTCTATAAAATGAATCTCCAAATGGTCAATTAATTCTTTTTTGGAATTTAGATTCAATATTTTGTATGTATTGTGATAATTGCTTTCAGGTAAACAATCAAAATTTAAAATGTTTATTGATATAGTTTTTTTAAGATTATCATAATTTATTCCAGAAATTAATTGACTTGTATAAAGCCGACTCCAATAATATAATGCTCTTCTATCGAAATAGTCTTGGTCGATAATTTGCATTTCTATATTGAACCATTTACCATTAGTATCTTGAGCTTTGATATCCATAATAGATAGTTTGTCATCACGAAAGTTTTTTGAATTATATGGATTTTTGATTTCCAAGTCAATTATTCTATCTTTTTCTGAAATAACCGAATTAAGAAAATGAATCAAAAGATCTTTGTTCTCTTCAGAACCAAATAACTTCTTAAATGCAAAATCCACTCTTGGATTTATTCTACAC
>JANJUO010000451.1 GCA_024710535.1 bacterium | reverse complement strand
AAGCAGCATTGCCCTGGCGATACTTTCCCCGCTCAAGGATTTGATTTGCAGCCCCAGCCGGGGAAGTTGGGGCTGCTGTTGCTCCAGCTCTTCGGCATAGAGCACATTGGGCACGGCAAATGTTTCATTCAGCCGAAACATAAGTTCGAGCAGCCCGCCATCTTTCATGTCGATGATTACATTGGCATCACTTATCAGCAGCATGGGAAGGGCACTCCATGTGCCGACACTGACGCAGCTCGATGAGCGGGATACCTAACAGCTCGGCGGCCTTGCTCTCACCGATGAGTTCTTCAGCCATCGCCCGGTATACCCGCTGTTTGAACAGCCGGGTCTGCTCCGGGGGATAGGGCTCACCCAGCTCCTTGTCATAGAGATTGTTGTTACGAAGGAAAGTCCACATGCCGCGGCTGGCGCCCTGGGAGAGTATTTCCAGATCGCCGGCCCGGTATAGCAGGCCTTGTACGCTCATGCCGTATTCGGCCTTTAGCAGGACCAACTCCTGCAGTTCCAGCAACTTACGCTTTCTGCCCAGGGTTTTGTAAATGGCATCCCGTGGCGCGAGGAACGCGCCGGCAAAACGATTGGCCGCCTTCTCCTCGTCAATGTTCTTGGAAAGCCGGCCGTGCACGACCAAATGCCCCAGCTCATGGGCCAGGGTGAAACGTTGCCGATCTCCGGGCCAGCGACTCCCGACCACTACCACGGGCATGCCGTCGCAACAGGTGGCGGAGAGGCCGTCGAAGAGCTCGTCTTCATCGCCGGGGACGGTTATCACGCGGATCCCGTGCTCCTCCAAGGTGTCGATCAAATCCGGAATCGGATTGTGGCCCAGCTTCCAGGCGTCACGCAGGGTTAGTGCCACCGCTTCGATGTCATTTAGCGATTCGATGCACTGCGGTAACTCGGGGGGTAAATCGAACTTCTGCGACCAGTCCCCCGGCAGGAACTCCTCAAGCGTCAGCCAGCGCTCAAGCTGATCTTCCACCTCCGCAAGGATCTTCTTCTTTTCGGGTGCTTTTAGATCGCCACGCTTTCTATATTCGACGTGTTCGAGGTGGACTTCTTCGCTACGAAAGAAATATTCCACCCGCACGCCCAGCGCCTTGGCCAGGCGCAGGAGGACATCTGAACCAGGGGTTACTTCATCACGCTCATACTTGGAGATCGCCATTGCGGAAAGGCTCACCATTTCCGCCAATGCGCGCTGTGACAGGCCCGCAGCACTGCGGGCACGCTCGATCCGGCTGCCTATCATTTCCCACTCCTTGGTTTACAAAATAACCTTGATCTTTAACATTTGTAAACTATAGTAGATACCGTCATCCCACACAATATCGAGGTATCAGGATCATGGCTACCAACCCCCCGAGAGGAGACGGCCACCGCAACGGCGCGGTTCGCGACCGCTCCCAGGTTCACAATCCCCAAAACGACCGCTGGACCAAGCGCGACGCCGATACCGGCCGCTTTATGGACCAGAAGGCCGACGGCAAGCCGTTCAAGGGTGTGCGGAAGGAGAAATAAGATGCCCAATGCTCTAGCCCATCGCGTTGGCGCCAGTTTGGCGTTGGCCGGCGCCACGGCGTACGTCGAAACCCGTGACGGCAAGGTAACCGGAAAGACCCTGCTCGCCGGGGTCGGCGGCTATGCCTTGGGAACTCTGCCTGACCTGATCGAGCCGGCCCTCCACCCGAACCATCGTCAGTTCTTCCACAGCTTCACGGCTCTAGGCCTGGCCGCGTATGGAATGAAAAAACTCTATGACTGGGAGCCGGAAACTGGGAAAGGTAAGTTCTGGCGAGGGGTAGGATTTATCGTTAGTGGAGCCTATGGCGTTCATTTGGCGATGGATGCGTTTACCAAGCGGTCGTTGCCTTTGGTTTAGATTTAGAGCGCAAAACCGGGGACGTATCACCGTTTTGGGCGGAATTCGTTATTCATCATTCTTGTGATCCGCCGGCAGCTCCTCGGGCTTGATGCCGCGCTCGCCCAGCATGGTGCGGACGCTGGTGTTGTTCCGGAGATATTCCTGGGTTGACTCTAATTCTTGTTTTGGCGGGCCCTGAGATACACAGGCCGAGCCCGATAACACCATAAAATCATCGGATGGACAACAGGTTAAGGTATATGCGGGGTGGGTAGCGGCCCTGCCACCGCACATTTCCTTAATCATTGCTCGGGGCTACACTCCCGCAGCTCGCCGCGCATCAGCCGCCCGAATTCGGCGCGCGTTGGCTCCCCCGGCGGAAAACCGGGGACGTACCACGGTTTGAGCGGCGCTGATTTATTCATTGGCCTGGTCATCCGCCGGCAATTTCGCCGAGTTTGGGTTCCGGATTTTCGCTCAGCAGTTGGAACAGCGGAGCATTGATGTAGTAATTACTGCGACCGATCTTCGCCTTGCGCAGGTAGCCCTTGTCGACCAGTTGCTGCAGATACTTGGTAGCGGTGATGCGGCTGACCCGTAAATCGTTCATCACAAATTCAATCTTGGTGTAGGGATGACGGAAAAGGTTG
>JANJUO010000357.1 GCA_024710535.1 bacterium | reverse complement strand
TTTTTTTATTATTATTATTTGAATTTCATAAGCAGATCTTTTACTGCATCTTTATGAATTAAATAGCTCATCATTTTCAATTTTATATAATCTTCACGATAGAAATAGTAGCCTTTTGCTTTTCCATTTTGGGCGCCGGAACCGGAATCTTTTATCAAATACCAATTGGTGCCGTCTTTTGGAATAATACCAACAATATGGATACCGTGATCATCTGTTGTTGTGCCATTGCTAAACCTGAACTGACAGGAATATTCATCGATAAACTGTGCAGGAATATCAAAACTTGGAATAATTGCCGCATCTGCATAAGAATTTAAGCCAGCTTCACTTACATCGCCACCAATTGCAACTGTATATCCATTTATGATTGCATTTCTTAAAGTATTCATATACTCATCAAGCGGTACATTATAGAAACTGCTATCATTCCACCAATTATCAGGAACATCATATTCCACTTGTTTATAGTAGCCATATTCAAGCAAAGAAAGTATATCAACATAATCATCAATAAGCAATTTTGCCTCGTTTTCCATAAACTCTTTTGGAGTAAGAACTTTTCCGTTGTATGCAAATTTAACTGGAGGTGCTCCCAAATAATAATTCAGAATAGATTTCACATTATTAAGAACTTCTTCCAAATTCCAAATGTTCTTTTCTTTGATAAATTTCAAATATGTTTCGAGTTCTTTGTGCATTTTAGAATGGTTATGATAAGTCTGTTCAGCTGGTTTGCCGGGAAATGCGTAATGCGGAACACAGCCATGCTTACGATATATCCTACGAAGCGCATTTGCCTGCGAACCCTCCGCAAAATAAGAAGCACCGCGAGTGTTTACATATTCATTCACTCTATCAAGATATTCATAATAAACAGTAAACATTTCAGAAAGTTTGATTTCTTTTTTTGTTAATCTGTAAATTTCAGATTCAAAAAATGATGTTGCCGAAAAACTCCAACAAGTATTCGTTGATGCTTGCATAACAGGAGGATTATGCCAAATTGGCTTGAAATCATCCAAAGTAGGTACTTTTATTTTTTCAAAATCAGGTATGAAAGATTTCTTGGTAGGCGTTTTTTTTTCTTCTTCTTTCTTTATCGTTTCCTGAATTTTGTCCCAAGTTTCGTTCTTTCTTTCAATAAAAATACCCTTGTCCTGAGCAAAAATTTCAACTGATAAGTAAAGAATAACAAATAGTAAAATTAAATTTTTCATAAAATTAAAAATATAGTGAAACAAATTTTCAATAAATTCAATAATCAAACAAGAGCTAAATATCAGATTTTTTGTGATTCAAAGGCACAAAATCCTGTACATAAAGAGGAATTAATTCTTCATCATCAACAAATTTTTCTGAATTAAATAATTTATGTGCAATTAATGAAACAGATTCAGCATTCAATTCGGCTTTGATTATTGGCTGACTAATATTACTAATTGTTTGTAAATTAGAAATAACAAGCATATTTTCTGTAATTATTTTATTCAATTCTTCAGCATTAGCCATTTCTATTTCGGATATACTATCTAAATTCATATCAAATATTTGATAATAAAATATATCTTTATGAGAATTAATAATTGATATTAATTTTTCTTTCTTGGTTAATTCTAAATATTTCAGTTGCTTAACAACTTGTGCGGTTAATGTGGGAACTGCAATCAATTTAGGATTTCCACCAAAGCAAAGCCCTTTTGCAAACGATACTCCAATCCTCAATCCTGTAAATGAACCTGGTCCAATCGAAACTGCCACAGCAGATAAATTATCAACACCTATTTCAAAGTCTGAAAAAATTCTGTTGGTGAATTCTGCCAGCAATTTGTCATGAATATTTCTACCATTTGCTGAATACAAAGCAATAGTATCGCCATTACTACTCAAACATACCGAGCAGTTTGCACCACTCGTTTCTATAGACAGAATCAAACTTTTCATTAATAACCGTAAAATTTCAGATTGCTCTTATTATTTCTCCATTTATGTCGCACTTTAACGAATAATTCAAGATATATTTCACGCTCCAAATGCTCTTCAATTGCAATTCTTGACTTTTCGCCAACTTCGCGTAGTTTTGTACCTTTTTTTCCAATTATAATTGCCTTTTGGGTATCGCGCTCCACAATTATTTCAGCAGAAATATACCATTTGCCGCCTTTATGCTCCTTGAATTCAACGATATAAACCTCTGTTGAATAAGGTATTTCCTCTTCGAATTCCATAAATATATTCTCACGAATAATTTCGGAAACAAAGAATTTCTGCGGTTGAGTGCTTAGCAAATCTTCATCATAATAAAATTCATTTTCAGGAATAAATTTTACTAATATTTCTATAAGTGCATCAATATTATCGTTTTCGGATGCAGAGAGCGGTATAATATCATCGAATAATTTCAAAGCATGAAAAGCATACATTACTGGTAATATTTGCTTTTTATCGGCAATCAAATCTACTTTATTCAAAATAAGTATTTTTGGAATTTTTACTTTTTCGATAGATTCAAGAATTATATTCGGGAAAATAGGATTAGACAGATTAATTTTCTGAATATCGAGAATAACCACAATCACATCGCTTGAAGTTAATGCCGAATCTACATATTCCATCATAGATTTCTGCATTTCATAACGTGGCTTGAGCAATCCGGGAGTATCCAAAAAAACAATTTGATTATTATTCTCTGTATAAATCCCCAAAACTTTTTTTCGAGTTGTTTGTGGTTTTGGGGTTATAATTGACAATTTTGAACCGATTATAGCGTTCATCAAAGTGGATTTGCCTGCATTCGGCTTGCCCACAATGGCAACAAAACCGGCTTTACGTGTATTATTCTGCAACATTCACCTGTTCCGCCGCTTTATCAAATCTTTTTAGTAAAGCATAAGGTATCAAAACACAATATCCAATCACCAATAATACAGGTGCAACAACAACTGCCATTGGATTATTCCATTTTCCGTTTATAGATGCAGGCTCTTCGCTGATTCCGGTTGCCATTAATCCATATCCAAGCAGAATCACTCCAAGTGCAATAGCAATCCATAAAAAATTCTGTTTATTTAATGGAAATTTCCATTCTACACTCGGTTTGCTTCTAACATTTGCTCTGTTTTGTTTTGCCATAATTTATTTTCCGATATTAATTTCAAAATAACTTTCAAATATAAGGATTTTTTCAAAATTATTTGCATAAAAAACTAAGTAATAGTGATAATAAACAAGTTATTACTACTTTGATAATTTATGCTCATAATAAGTATATGTTCTACTAACAGCTGAAATCCAATTCACAGAAAATCTTAAAGGATCTGTAAGCCACTTTTTTAGATTATTTTTGCTTTCGTCAATGCCATTCATATCATCAAGTATTGAGCCAAGAATTAATTTTCCCATATTTCTGCTTAATTTCGAAAATTGCAATTCAGGAGTTGGAGAATTGAGATAATCTTCAAAAATTTTGTTGCTATTCTCAAACTCTTCTTCTTTAATTAATTTACATCTGTTTTCTTTCATAAATTCTGAAATTTTCAGAAAAGTTCTATACTTTTTCTCATTTTCCGGTAATGTTTGGGATAATTGTTGGTATAATGCAAGTAATTGAAATTCCATTGTATATACAGGCATTCCTCTGATTGCCAAGAAATTAGCAAGCCAATTCACCTGAGCAATTGCATTATTTATTGTTAAATCGCAAAGTGTAACCAGCCATACTGCATCGCTTACAGCAAATCTTCTGCCACGTTCTTCATAACGAAATTCGTAATATGGAAATTCATCCCAACAAACAATTCCTGCTTTAAGAGCGGCTGAAATTTCTTTCGGTTCGGTAGGAATAGGATAATTGCCTGCCTCGGGATTATATTTTGTTATGTGATTTCCAAGTTTGCTTTCATCATAAGGAAATAAAGATTCATAAATCTTAAGAATTTCCCAAAATATTTCATAAGCCGCATTGATTATATCTTCTTGGATAGATTCATCTTCAATTTTATTGATTCTCTCAATAAACAAATTCCAGAAGACCGAATAATTTTCATCTTTAGCAGAAAAATATTTAGTACAATTATCATCTTGGAAATTCAGTGATTTTTGCACATGTTTTTTTAGAATCGAACTACCGTTAATCGAACCCTCAAGCACATAAAGATAACCCAATAATTTATAAGGATTTTCTATACTATATAGCAAAATATTATCGGCAATTTTGAGAGCACCGCCAATTGCAGGAATAATATTTCTTTGCTCATCTGCATTCAAACTCTGCAAATCTTCCATCAAAAGTGGAAACTTAGGCAAATATCCTTCAATAATTGAGGAAACAAATGGATTAGCAATATTTTGTAATTGATGCTCCAAAGCCCCATGAATAATGGCGAAGCAACGAATATGTTCAGTATAACAAATCAAGTCCAACTCATTTTTGAGTAGTGAATTGATATATGGCACTTTGTATGCTAAAGAATGAAGATTTTCCGTTTGAATCTTCAATTTTTGATGCAATGTAGAATTTTCGTTAACCATAAAGATATAATAAAAAATTTGCAATACTTTAAATTTGATTTAAAATCGAAGTTCGATTTAAATAAATATTTATTGTAAATTATTTTATATTTTTATAATTATTTTTAAAACTTGACAATTCTCAATTCTTAAAAAAACATCCGATCTTTCAAAAAAGAATCGGATGAAATAATAATACTTATTCTAAAATTATCTTATTTTTCTTTAAATTTTTTGATATAATCTTTTGTAAAATCAGAAAGAACAAGTCTGCCGCTAATTTTTGCTCTATTAATAAGCAATTCATCCCAATCTTCTGTTCCTTCCCAAAATATTTTTTTTAATTCATGTGTGGCTTCCATACTCATATTGGACATTTTTTCAGCAAATGTATATACTTTTGAATTCAATTCCTCTTCATTTTCGCATAAAACTGCATATAGCCCTTTATTTAAAGCCCATTCAGCAGAATAAAATTCAAAATCTGTAGAAATTTGTGCAAATGCTGATTTGCCAATTTTTCTTTCTACAGCAGGACCAACCACAAATGGACCAATTCCTAATGCAAATTCACTCAATTTAATATCAGCATTTTTTACTGCAAAAGTATAATCACCTGCGGCGGCAAGTCCAACGCCACCGCCAATTGCCTTTCCATTCACAGATACAATTACAAACTTTTTGCTTTTTCTAATATTATTAATAACATTTGCAAAACCAGAGAAAAAGCGCAAACCGTCTTCAAAATCTGTAATTGAAATTAATTCATCGAAAGATGCTCCTGCACAAAATGCTTTTCCGCCTGTACTTTTCAATACAATTACATTTACATTACTATCTTCGGACATATTTTTTATTTCATCGGCTAATTTACTCAAAATTGCCGATGGTAAAGAATTACTTTTGGGATGATGAAAAGTAATTACAGCAATTTTATTATTAATTTCAGAATTTACAAATCCATCCATATTAATATCCTGTAAGATTGTGAATTTTTTCAACTCTAATCATGTGTCTGCCGCCTTCGAATTCAGTCGATAAAAATTTGAGAGCAATTTTTTTTGCCATTTCAATTTCAGTAATTCTTGAGCCCATACACAAAACATTTGCGTTATTATGCTGACGAGCAAGCTCTGCCATTCTAATAGAAGTGCAATTTGCTGCTCTAACACCTGTCATTTTGTTTGCCATAATCGACATACCTGTTCCGGTTGCACAAATCAAAATACCAAAATCAGCAATATTTGCGGCAACTGATTCCGAAGCCGGATAAGCATAATCAGGATAATCTACAGAATCTTCCGAAAACGCACCAAAATCCAATACTTGATGCTCCATTTCTTTAAGCCATTGAGATATAATTTGCTTATATTTATATCCTGCATGGTCTGATGCTAATGCTACTTTCATATATTTTTACTAAACTGTTATAATTTTTAAACTTAATTAATTTTCTTATTTTCAAAAAAAAAGTTATCTACATATTTTTTGGATTTTCCACTTTTTCTACTTTTTCTATCTTGATTAATTGTGGAAAACTAAATTTGCATTGTATTTTGCAAAAATTTACCAACACCGCTGTTGATAAAGAAAAATTTACTAATAAGTTATCCACAACTAAATTTAATTGTCAGTCTTTCTTAAATTATCTATTTTTATTGACTTTACAATTTTGCAAATTTATTTATTAACTTATCCACATCACTAATATTAGAATTAATAATTTTAAAACTAAAAAAGTAGGAATGTATATATAGAGAAACTCAAAGAACGAAGTTTTCCACAAAAGGAAAAATTAAATTATTTCGAAGCCGGTATATTTTCTCAAAACTTCCGGAACAACCACATTGCCATCGCTATTTAGATATTGTTCGAGAATCGCAACCATAATACGAGAAGTTGCAAGACCACTACCATTTAATGTATGAACAAATTCTGGTTTTGCATCACTTCTACGTTTGAAACGGATATTTGCTCTTCTTGCTTGGAAATCTGTAAAGTTTGAGCAACTTGATACTTCGAGCCATTTTTGCTCGCCCGGCGCCCACACTTCAATATCATAAGTCATTGCTGAAGAGAAACTGGTATCGCCCGAGCAAAGTCTAAGAACGCGATAATGCAAGCCCAATGCTTTAACAATATCTTCTGCTTCGGATAATAAAATTTCTAATTGTGCCCAAGAATTTTCTGGAGTAGAAAAATTCACCATTTCTACTTTATTAAATTGATGAACTCTAAGAAAGCCGCGTACTTCTTTTCCATAACTTCCTGCTTCACGGCGGAAACATGGAGAATATCCACAATATTTAATTGGTAATTCTTCGAATTTGAGCATTTCTTCATAATGGTAATTTGTGAGTGGTACTTCAGCAGTTGGAATCAGATACATATTTTCTTCAGGGTCATGATACATATCATCTTTCATTTTTGGAAGTTGACCGGTTCCATACATAGAATTTTCGTTAACTAAGAATGGAGGAAGCAATTCGGTATAATTATGATTATCCAAATGAAAATCAAGCATAAAATTGATAAGTGCGCGCTCGAGTTTTGCACCTTTTCCGCGATAGAAGGCAAAACCTCCTCCGGAAACTTTTGCACCACGCTCAAAATCAATAATATTGAGATCGGTTGCTATCTCCATGTGTGCCTTATTAAGTTGCTGAACGGGCATTTCTCCCCAAGTGCGAACAATCTGATTATCATCTGCACTACGTCCAATCGGAACATCAGGACCAAGCATATTTGGAATTTTGAGAGCGATATCATATACTTTTGTTTCAGTTTCTCTCAATTCATCATCATATTCTTTGATTTTGTCTGAAACAATCTTCATTTCAGCAATCTTATCTTCAGCAGGCAAACCTTGTTTTTTGAGATTTGCAATTTCTTTAGAAACCACATTTCTGGTATTTTTCAACTTATCTGCTTCTTGGATAATTTGTCTGCGTTTTTCGTCAATTTCTAAAATAGCATCAACATTTGCAGATTCGTTTTTGTTTTGGATATTTTCTCTAATCAGAGAAATGTTTTCACGAATAAATCTAAGGTCTAACATAAAAAACCATTCAAATTAAAATATTACAATTCAATATCATACAAAATTAATTAATTTAATTTAAAGTATGATAAAATTTGAATAATTAATTAAAATTATTAAAAAAAAATGTAGTGAATTTAGTAATTGTATTAATAGTATGTTTGTATGCACTCAGCCCAATTAAACAAAATTTAATCTTTCTTTGATAATTTCATATATTGGCTAAAATATCGTTACATTTATAACTTAATTTAAGAAATTTTTAAATTTATTTACAATATCTGAAACATATTTCGTTTTTACTTCGTATTTATACTGTGAAAACGGAAATTGTTTTTTAAGTTTTTTGGATGATATGTTAAGAAAAGAAGAAATTAGAACGAAAATTCTCGAAAAAGTAGAAGAAAAGTTTTTTGCAAATGGTTTCAAAAATGTTAATTTAGATGAAATTGCAAAAGAATTGGGGATAAGCAAGCGAACAATTTACGAGCATTTTGCCTCAAAAACCGAACTTATCGAGCAAATGCTGATAGACAAGCATAATCGCTTTAATAAAAGCATGGATGATAAATTCCAGAAAATATTAAATGATAAAGATTTGTGGATAAGTGATGAATTCCGAATAATTTGGAAAAATATTGCTGATCATTCTTCATATTTTACGCCAATCGTAGTTGAAGACATAAAAAGATATGCAAATAATGTATTTACAAAATGTCCGCATTTTGGTCAAGATCATGAAAATATTTTTAATAAAATATTTGATATTGGCTTACAGCGTGGATTTGTTAAGCCAAACATTAATAGAACAATTTTATTTAGAATTATGAAGAATTCTTTTATGAATATCTTGAATTACGAAACAATGAAAACTCTGCCTTTTACAGCAGAAGAAGTTATTGAGCAAATTTATGAAATCATTCTTACTGGTTCTCTTACAGATACTGGAAGAGATGATTTTTTCTTAAAAACAGAAAAAAATAATTGGTATTTAAAAATATATATGGTTTATTTAATGAAGCATAATTCAATAAAAATCAGTATGATTTCTCTTTTGTTTTTGCTGATTTTCGGAATCAATCCTAATAAAATGATGGCAAAAAAACTGTCATTAGATGAAGCGATTGAAATAGCAGTTAAAAATAATCAGCAGACAAAAATGGCACAAATGGAAGTCGAAAAAGCAAGGTTTGCCGTAAAAGAAGCTTATGGCTACGCATTGCCGACCGTAAATTTTTCAGCAAGTTTTGCCTCTTTTCTTGAAAAAAGCAAAATGGCTTTTCCGGATTTTGGAGCATTGATTGGGAATGCAACTTATGGCGTATTGCTTGAGGCAGGAAAAATCGATTCAAGTGAAGCAAAATTCAGACCGGTTACCAGCACTTTGCAGTCTTTTGCTCAAACTAATAATTATGAAGCAAAATTCGAACTTCAGCAAATTCTTTTCAATTCTGCTGTATTCCAAGGTATTGGAGCATCCGGAACTTATTTGAAAACTGCACAGGCAGGGCTGAAAAGTCAAGTTGCAAAAACAGTATTAGATGTAAAGAAAACTTATTACGGTGTGCTTCTTGCACAAGAAATGGTGAAACTTGTGGATGCAAGTTTGGCAAATTTCGAGAATAATGTTAGAAATGTTGAAGCATTTTATAAAGAAGGATTGGTTTCCGAATATCAATTGCTACAGGCACAAGTTGCAATGGAAAATTTTCGTCCCCGAGTTTTGATGGCAAGAAATGGCTATAAAAATGCTATTGAAGGTTTGAAATTAATTCTTGGAGCAGGTCAAGAAGAAGAAATCGAAGTTGAGGGCGAACTTGTTAAACAAGATTTATCACAAACAGATAAAAATAGATTGATAAATATTGCGGTGAATGAAAATTTGGACTTAAAAACATTGAAATTGAAACGCGATGTTGATGAAGCATTTATTGAATTAGACCGTTCTGAATATTGGCCCACACTTGCATTATTTGGAAATTATTCATTTAATGGTAGTGCTGACGATCTTAATTTTATGAATTATCGCTCAGGAATGGTTGGTTTGGCTTTCACTATTAATTTATTTAATGGTCAAAGAACTGATAACAAAGTTCAGCAGGCAAAAATTAATGTTTATAAAACTGATGAGCAAATTATTCAAACCAAACATTTTATAGAAATGTCCGTGAAAAGCAAAATGCTTGATATTGAAAGAACTCTGAATTTGATTACTGCAAATGAGAAAAATGTGGAACTTGCTCAAAGAGCATTCAAAATTGCTGAAATCAAAATCAAAGAAGGAACCGGTACACAGCTCGACATTCTTAATTCTGAAATGGCATTAAGAGAGGCACAGGTGAATAGATTGAATTCAATTTATGAATATATTATTGCAAAAACTGAATTAGAAAATCTCACCGGCGAATTGAACGAAGAATATCTTAAATTAATTGAAAATAAATAAATAATAAATAATTTGGAGTATTTTAAATGTTTTCCAAAAGAATTAACTTAATTGCAATTTCAATACTTATCGGTTCTTTTATCTTTACCGGTTGTATGAAAGAAGAAAAAAAAGCACCTAAAAGTATGGATCAAATCAGAGCAGAAGAGGGTTTGCCTGTTGAAATCAATCAAGTAGCAACAAGTGGTTTTTCGAAAGAACTCACTTATTTCACAACAGTAAGTGGAGCAAAAGAGTCATTCAAAACCGCAATGACAGGCGACAGAATTGTTAAAATCAATGCTCAAGTTGGAGATTTCGTTAAAGAAGACGATATTATTATGGAATTTCCACAAAATGTGGCAACTTTGCAAATAGAGCAAGCCAAAGCCGCACTCGACAATGCAGAGAAGTTATTTAAAAGAATGAAAAATCTTGTTGAAGCCGGCGAAAGCCCAAAAATCAATTTAGATAATGCAGAAACTCAATATATAGTAAGCAAAAGAAATCTCGAACAGCTTTATCAATTACTTTATTCAAGGGCACCAATTAGCGGTGTAATTATTGAAATGCCATATAGAGTAGGTGATGTTCCTAAAATGGGCGATCCGCTTTTTACTGTTGCTCAAGTTAATAAAATGATTGCAAAAATCAATGTTTCCGATGAAGAATATAAATTTATTCGCAAAGGTATGCCTGCAATCGCTACATGGAATGGCGAAGAATTCAGAGGAAGAGTAACAATTGTTGGCTTATCAATGGGTGATAGAACACGTTCATTCCCTATTGAAATAGAATTCGACAATCCAAGAAATGCCCTAAAAAGCGGCGTTACAGTTGATGTTAAGTTAAAAATTGATAATGATGATTCTGCAATTGTTATAGAAAGAAAAAATATCAGAGAAGATAATGGACAAAAATTTGTCTATGTTGAAAATAATGGTAAAGCACTTCGCAAAGTTGTTACAACAGGCAGAGAAAGCAGTAATGAAGTAGAAATAACAAGTGGCTTGAATGTTGGAGACAAATTAATTACCTGCTGCATGAACCAACTTGCCGAAGGTATCAAGTTGAAAGTGGTAAATCAAGAGGTGAAATAAATGTTTCTAACTAAAGTTTCCATTGACAGACCAATTATGACCACAATGGTTTTGTTGGTATTTCTAATCTTCGGTTATATTTCGTTCACTTCTTTGAATTTGAACAATATGCCCGAAGTAGATATTCCTTATGTAACGGTTTCAACTATCTATCCAGGCGCCGGTCCAAAAGATATAGAAACGCAAATAAGTAAGAAAATCGAAGATGCCGTTTCTACTGTTAGTATGATTAAGCGTGTTGAATCTTATTCTCTTGACGGTATTTCGATTGTAATGATTGAGTTTAGTCTTAAAAAAAATGTTGATCTTGCAAAGCAGGAAGTAAAAGATAAAGTTGATGAAATTGCAAATGATTTACCTTCTGATGCCCAAAAATCAATTATTCAAAAAGTTGATTTTCAGGCAATGC
>JANJUO010000379.1 GCA_024710535.1 bacterium | reverse complement strand
TTATCGCCTTTCTTGTGTTTTTGTCAAATCTCTTAATATCATCTTCACTTAGCCAATTTGGAATTTTGCCAGTATAAATATCCATTTTTAATAAAAGCATATTTTTGTCAAGATATTTAGAATAGTTCTCAGGTTTGATAATCCAATTTTTTAATGCATTTGAAATTTTTTCAAGTCGTGAAGCAATGATAATTTTTGCAAAATTCTCCAAAACTCTCGGCAAAAAATATGTGTCGATTTTGTCGCCAAATTTATCTTTATATATAGCAACTTCCATATTAAAGTCGAGAATGTATGGAATTTTGACAGTGATCACCCTGTCTTTGAAAGATTCAATTTTTTCATAATGGATCTTGTCTTCAGGATTAATCAATCCCAAAAATAGAGTTTTGATATTTTCTTCTGTTAAATCTACTTTATGGACGCCATCGCTAATAATTCCATGATAATTTTTCAATCTATCAACATTGTTTTCTTTAATATCCATCAAAGCAAGAATACCGTTGTTTGTTTTTGCTAAATAAGAAAAAACATATTTAACTTCATCATCTTTAAGCAATTGATTTATAAATAGTTGAAGATCAGGTTTGGTGATAGGTTTATCATTTACAACATCCCCTGGATTAAACACGCTTAAACCCTCACCAAGTTGCCTATTAAAGTAATTACCTCGAGCAGAAATCATATTGAAAATTTCAATAGGGTCTTCAAGTCGCTCAAGTAATGCTTTGAAAATTGAACTGCAAATACTGCAAGGAACTTCTTTGAACACCCATTCATATTGCCTTTCATTAAATAATTTTTCCTTGAAAGATTCATCAGTTATTAATTCATCAAGAAATTTTTTTCTGAAACTTTTAGGAATCTGAAGAATAGGATGGTCGTGGTTAGGGCATGAAAATTCAAGCATCTTTTCGGGATAATTCATATTATTATCTGTATGATCTTTGAATGTACTTCCAAATTTTGAATTCGAAACACTTTTTAATGAATTTTCAATTACTTGATAACCACCCAATTTTTCAACATCAAGTCGCCAAAATGTTTTATATGAATTCCCATAATTATTTTTTGTATATTCTTCAAATTTGAAAAGTAAATTACTCAAAAAAGTAGATTTGCCACTTCCTGGAGGTCCTTCAAATAAATATATTCGATTTGTTTGAGAGCCGGAGCGGAAACTTTTTGCAAGATTCATAAGTCTATTGGCAAATAATCTATCGGCAAAAAATGGCTCATCACAATTTTCCACAAATAACTTTGTGCAATCATAATCTACAAAGCCAATATGTTCGCTATCAAACTCAAAATCATCTTTACCAGAAGGAATATAATAATGAATCATATCATAAAAAATCTGGTAAACATCCCTGAAAACTGCTTCCGGCTGAGTGCTTGCCAAATATAAAAAATCATTAAAGGGAATTGGCTCTCTTTTTTCATTATCACGTAAATTATTGCAAAGATTAATCAAAGCTTCTAATCTTCTTGCTTTATCTTGGATAATATTAAAATCTTCCATCTTGAAATTACTCAAATTTTTGAATTATTTATTTAACTCTTCATCGATACTTAATGCCATTACGAAATATTTTGCAGCTTCATCTTCTTTTTTTAGTAACATCAAAACTTTGCTTATTGCATAATATGCCTCTGACCAATTTGGTTCAATTGAAATAAGTTCGTCCAACATTTGAAATGAATCAACGAAATTTCCAGTTTCCATCAAAGTGATACCACAATCGAGCATACATTCTTTGTATTGAGGAGATAATTTTAGTACACTTTTATAACTAATAATGGCATCATCAAGCAAACCAAAATTATACTCCGAATCGCCCTTTGCATACCAAACATCGGTATATTCAGGAGTTTGTTCTAACACTTTTTTGTAGTCATCAATCGCTAATTGATATAATCCAATGGCATCATAACAGATCCCTCTACCGTAATATGCAAGGTGATAATCAGGATATAAATTCAGAATATGAGTAAATAATTCAATAGAAGTTTCATAATTGCCTGTATCGCCATAAGATGATGCAAGATTATGCAAATTATCTATGTCGTCAGATTGCAAATTCATTGCTTGAGTGTAGCATTCAATTGCTTTGAAAAGTCGCCCGGTAGCAGCGTATGAATTACCCAAATTATGCCAAGTTATAAACAATTCGTCATTAATAGCCAAACTCATTTCATAAGCGTTAATTGCTTTGAAATAATGCTCCAAATGATTATGAATTACGCCAAGATTATACCACAAATAATAGTCAAAAGGATCTTCTTCCAATGCTAATTTATAATACTTTATAGCTCTACCTAATTCTGCAATATTATTATAACAATATGCTAAATCTTGATAAACATCTCTTTTGGGAATATCAGAATTTATCAATTCCATTAAAATACTGATTGCTTCATCAAATTTTTGGTCAGAAATAAGCAAGATTGCTTTGTGATAAAGAAAATCTACATTATCTCCATTGTTTTCAAGTAATTCGGTAATAATTGACAGTGCTTCGGGAATTTTACCGCTTTTTTCTAATAGCATAGACTTAGTAAATAATGCATCTACATCATTCGGACTCAATTCAAGCACTTTATCAATCAAAATATATGCTTCATTTAATTTATTCAAATTTAGCAAGATAACAGATTTTTTCAGTAATCCGTCCATTGATTCAGGAAAATATTCAAGCCACAAATTTGAAAAATGCAGTGCATCTTCAAAATGACCTTCAACCAAACAATATTCTATCAACGCTTCAATTTCATCAATAGAAGGTAAATCATTTGATTTGCTTTTTCGATTTCTTATTATTGGACGATAATGCCTTAATTTCTCAGCCATATTTTCGTCATTTTCAAAAAAATCGAAATCATCTTTATCTATATCATTCATAATTTTTTATTCTTTTAAAAACAATAAAGTCAAAAAAAATGCTTATTTATTGTATGAAAATTAATAAATAATGATTTTATTTGAATAAACTTTGTTGCCTGATATTAATTTAACTATATAAATATTCGCATTTGAATTCAACAATTCTTTGTTGAATCTAATTTGATGCGAATGGTGAATCTCATTTGTTAAATCCAAAATTTCTTCACCTAATAAATTATAAATCTTAATAGTGGCATCATTATTTAAATTAGATAATCCTGCAATATTAATTATAGCGAATTCTCTAATTGGATTCGGATAAATACTAACGCTAATATTACTTTGATTTTCATCTTTTATAGAAGAATAATTACCCGTTGAAACTTCAACAGTATGTTTTTTATTGTCAGAATCAGTTACTTCAATAATTCCTTTTGTTGTCTGCGATGCTTTTCCAATAACAGTTAAGTAAATAGGTTGAATATTTTTAACATTTGTGAAATTATTCAAATCGCCACTAATTTTAAAATCAGAGCCGTTTGTTGAATAATTGATGGTTGCATTGCTAAGATTAGCATTTCCCAAATTATAAAAATAAACAGGAATGGAAACTGTATCTAAATCTTGTTTTAATTCAATTGAAATTTTCTCATCAACTTTTGAGAGATCTGATTTTTTTGGAAAACTACCACCGGTTGCAATACTTGGAATTCTCAAACTAAGTTCGGGATGATCTATAAAAGGATTACGATTTTCTTGATACTTAAATATTGAATCATTTTTTGCACGTTCTCTATCGTCTGGCGGATCAATTTGCATAAAATCTCTTAATGCAAGTTCTTGAGCAGTTAAGAAATTAGACTTATTACCATATTTGATAGCAAAATAGAATAATGCTCTTGCTACATTACCCTTATGAACATCTCTTGGCTCGAAAATTTTTGTTCCTTTATCATCCAAACCTAATTTAGAACCACCTTCCTGCCAAGAAATTCCAGATTTCACAAAACCGAATGGAAAATTGTCCCTTTTACCATTAGCATTTTTATCAGTGATGAAGATATGGAATAAATCACTTCTCTCGGGATCGTTCGATGCACCGTAAGTTTGGGGCCAAGTATGCTCAGTATTCCAACCATATTGGTCTAATTCAGCAAAATTTGGTTCATCTGAAACGTAGGTTTTTTTGCCGGTATAAACACACTCCACATTTTCGTTGAATCTATCTAAACTACTCCACATTAGAATTCTGGCTTGTGTATAAGTCATAGATTTATGTTTTTTTACAAATTGAATAAGCGAATTTCGTAATTCATCTTCCCATAAATCTTGAGTAAAAGAATATATTTCGTCTTTATAAATAGATTTTCCTTTCAAATTTACGGCAATACTAAAATTATTATTTCCGCATTTCACTCTAATAAAAGCTGTTCCTTCGGATGTAATATTTTGATTGTTTGCATACTCGAAGGTTATATTTTTTGAATCGCCACTTTTTATAGTAAATGGCTGAAAATTCAAAGTTTTAAATACATTGAATTGAGAGAATATCTTAATCTCTTCAATATTTATAGCACTATATTTTTGAGAAAAATTGGATAGTGTTATTTCTGCTGTTTTTGTTTCGTTTGTGTAAACAGAACCAAAATCTATCATATCATTAGATAGGCTTAAATTGCATAAATTATTGCCAAATAAATTTATGGAGAGCAGAATAATTGCTAAAAGAATTTTTTTCATTTATTTTCCAAAATTTTATAAAACATACAAATATAAAACTAACATTTTTTTTGTTAAGAGAGAAATATAATTTCAAAATAACAAAAAATAATTATCAAATTACGGATTTAAAAAAAAATTAAGGTTCGTTT
>JANJUO010000347.1 GCA_024710535.1 bacterium | reverse complement strand
AATGGAAAATTCAAAGTAGTAATAAATGCAATTCTTCTTTTGAACATATCTTCGTATAGATTAGAAGCAGGATCATAACCGCCATAAATCAAATCAAGATTATTCAAAGATTTACCATCATCAACATGCAAAGGGAATTTCAAAGAAACATTCATTTTGTTGAAATTACCGTTCAATACTTCGTGATTTCGCTGAATTGTTTCGAATAATTCCGATAATTTCCCTGAATCATAAATAAAATTATCAATACAGAATTTTTTGAATTCATCTTCAGTGCCATCATCACCATTCCAAAAAGCGGCAGTTTGCTTGACGCCTCTAACAATTCTTAAAGAGTCGTTTTTGCCGTGTAATTCAAAAAGTTCCTCAATAACATTATCAATGGTTTTTTCGCTAATAAAACTCATTTTTGTGCCTTTAACGTTATTTTGTTCTAATTTGCTGCATGAAAACATAGTTACTGCAACGATAAGCATAATAAGCAAAAATTTGTTCATAGTTTTCCCAATTGTGAATAATAAAAAAAATAAATTTACAAATAATTAACTTAATAGCAAAATATCTAATTTTCAGAAAATCAATAGAATTACACAATATATACAGAAAGTGTGTAAATTTTTTAATACTTTAAAAATAATTAATCGAATAAAGGCTATTGTTGATAAATTTATTTGCAAAATTCATAAAATAAGCAGTAATTTTGTGTAACTAAATTATGTTTATTATCGTTATTATTCTTGATTTCAAGAAAAATTTTAAAAAAATTGGTTATGAATTTTCTACATAGAAATATACTCGCAAATTATCAAAGCACAAATATATTATTTGCCTTTTTCTTATTGGTTTATTTTGCTCAAGCTCAAGAAAATATCAACGAGCATATTAAAAAGTTGAATGAGGTAATCAATTACACTTATAAAAATCATTATAATAAAAATCAAGCTGACCAACTCGTTGATGCGGCAATAAAAGGAATTATAAAAGAATTAGATCCTCATTCTTACTATTTTACTAAAGAGCAACTTAAAGGTATCGAAGAGAGAAGAAATGGAAACACAATCGGTGTTGGAGTGGAATATTCTATTTTCAACGATACAATTGTTGTGGTTTCGATGCTTCCTAATTCTCCAAGTAGAGGATCGAATATGCAACTTGGCGATAAGATTGTTAAAGTTGACGGCAAATCCGTAACCGGAGAAAACACCAAAAAATTTGATGATTTGGTTCGTGGAGATAGAGGAACAAATATTTCTTTCGATGTGATTAGAGGCAAAAATCAAACTGCTTCTGTGAAAATGAAACGCACTCGAATTCCTCTATATAGTGTTGATGCCGCATATATGATTGAGGAAACAGATATCGGCTATGTATCGATGAATAGATTTATGTCCACAAGTTATATGGAAATGATTGATTCATTGGATATGCTTTCTAATTTAGGAATGAAAAAATTAATTTTTGATTTAAGAAATAATGGTGGCGGATTTCTTGATCAGGCATATATGATTGCTGATGAATTTATCAAAAACGGTTCTGATATTGTTTATTTGAAAGGTAGAAGAGCGGAATTCAATGAAAATTATCAATCAACACCCGGTGGAAAATACGAAAATCTTCCTTTGATTGTTTTGATTGATGCAAATACTGCTTCTGCACCGGAAATTATTGCCGGAGCCATTCAAGATTTGGATAGAGGACTTGTTATCGGGGAAACTTCATTTGGCAAGGGTTTGGTTCAACGTCCTTATAAATTGGTTGATGGCACAGAGCTATGGCTGACCGTTGCTCAATATTTTACGCCTGCCGGCAGATGTATCCAAAAAAATTATAAAAATAATGAGAATTATGGTACACTTGCTGATAGAATAAATCTTGAGGAAGGTTTTAATATGAAGCATGAATTGGAACTTATTGAATTTACTTCTGACTCTGTTCCGGTTTATCGTACATTGAAAGGCAGACCTGTATTGGGTGGCGGTGGAATTACTCCTGATTATATTATTAAAAATGATAGTTTGACTGATTTTTCTAAATCTTTGATTGATAAGAAAATTATTCAAAAATTAGCTTTGAAGTATGTAAATAATAATCGTGGCGGTCTAAGATCTGCAAATTCACAACTTGAAAATCTAAATATTGAGAAAGATATACTTAAGGATTTGAAAGAAATACTTGCTGAAGAAAAAATGGATTTTAAAGAAAATGATTTTCAAACAGATTTGGATTCAATTACTATAAATCTTAAAGCAACTTTGGGCGGTATGATGGTTTCGAATGTGCAAAAATCAAAAATTTTAAATAAATCATCAAAGCATATCAAAAAGGCAATAGAATTATTTCCGGTTGCCGAAAATCTAATAAAATAAGAATATTTAATTATTAAAGATGATAAATTGTATTGATTTACAGTTTATCATCTTTTTATTGATAATAAATTTATAAAATCATATATATTTTTTGTAAATTTGTTGTTTGTGAAAATTCAAAACTATATGAAAAAAGAAATAATAATAAATTCAGCAATAAACGAAGTTAGGGTTGCAATAACAGAAGATGGTCATTTGGCTGAATTTTTTATTGAAATGCCTTCCAAAGAACGATTTATTGGAAATGTTTATTTTGGAAGAGTAAGTAAAATTGCAACAGGTATTAATGCTGCATTTATAAATATCGGTTTGAATCAGGATGCATTTCTTCATTTTTCTGATATTAATGATGGCTCTGATTCCTTTATTACTGATGAAGAAGATAGCGAAGAGCTTGATGAAATTCTGAGTGAAGAAGTTGAACTTAATGAATCGAAAGATACAATAGCCGAGATTGAAGTTTCTGATAAAACGACTAAGAACGACAAAAAAAATTCCCCTACTTCTAAGCATACAAAGAAAGCTACTTTCAAAACCAAAAGTTCAGGCGAAATTCCTATAAATTTAGAAGAAGGACAAAATGTCTATGTGCAGGTTGTTCGAGAAGCTTATGCTCACAAAGGCGTAAAAGTTACAACCAAGGTGGCTCTACCAGGACGCTATACTGTATTGCTACCAAAAGATAATATGATTGGCGTTTCCAGAAAAATTTCTTCATTCCAAGAAAGACGCAGATTGCGTCAACTTGCCAGAAATGTTTTGCCGGAAGGTTACGGCGTGATTATCAGAACTGCCGCGCGTGGCAAAACCGAAGAAGAATTGCGAAAAGATTGGAAATTTTTGCTTGAATTGTGGAGTGAAATTGATGAAAGAGCAAAAAGAGCAGTTGGTCCCACATTGATTTATCAGGATTTATCGCTTGCTAATTCGATAGTTAGAGATTTATTTACTCCTGATGTTCAAAGAATTGTAATAGATTCCAAGAAATTATATCGCGATTTGCTTAGTTATATTCAAAGAGTATCTCCTCATTTGGAAAGCAAATTAGAACTTTATGATGCCGATAGGTCAATTTTTGAAGAATTTGGAATCGAGCGTGAGTTAGCCAAAACTTATAGAAGAAAAGTTGGCTTGAGTAGTGGTGGCGATATTGTTATTGATCAAACTGAAGCGTTAACCGTAATTGATGTTAATTCAGGTAGATCACAAGAGCAGGAGCAGGAACTCAACGCATTAAAAACAAATTTGGATTCGGCTCGTGAAATTGCTCGTCAAATTCGTTTGCGTGATATTGGCGGAATAATCATAGTTGATTTTATTGATATGGTTAACGATGCTCATAAAAAGAAATTATTCAATGAAATGCGTAAAGAAATTTCACGAGATAGAGCAAAAGTAATAATTTATCCGCTTACTCAACTTGGCTTGATGCAAATTACACGTCAAAGAGTAAATCAAAACATTGTTGAGAAAATCACAGAAATATGCCCACAGTGCAAAGGAACGGGCAGAGTTACCTCAAAAGCAGTATTAATTAATGAAATTGAAAGATGGCTCAGAAATTTCAGCAAACGCTCCAAAGAATTCAGATTGATTCTCAATGTTCATCCAATTATTGCAGAACATCTAACGGACGGAACTTTTTCAACAATTTCAAAATTAATGATTAAATATTTCGTTAAAATTAAAGTTCAGCAGAGCGATAGTGTTCCTGTTGACCAATTTAAATTTTTCTCAATCAGACAGCAAAAAGATATAACAAATGATTTCTGATAATGGAATTAACAGCATAAAAAACATTACTATTTTGGGTTCAACCGGCTCAATTGGAGTGCAGGCACTTGATGTTTTATCGTCAGGAAATTTTAATTATAAAATTAATTTCTTAACTGCAAACAACAATATTGCTTTGCTTGAAAAGCAAACTCAGAAGTACAATCCCAATGCCGTAGTGATTGCCAATGAAAATAGTTATTATGAATTTGTTAGGAATACAAGTTTTAAGGGTAAAATTTATTGTGGCGATGAAGCAGTTCAGGCGGCGGCTTCTGATGACAAAAATGATTTGGTGATCTCTTCACTCGTTGGTTTTTCGGGGGTTTTGCCCACAATTGAAGCTCTAAAAAAAGGGAAGAAAATTGCTCTTGCAAACAAAGAAACATTAGTTTCTGCCGGTAAAATTATTACTAATCTTGCAAAAGAGTATAATTCAGAAATAATTGCAATAGATAGCGAGCACTCTGCAATTCTTCAATGCTTGGTTGGAGAGCAGATTTCACAAGTTGAAAAACTAATTCTCACAGCATCAGGTGGTCCATTTAGAAATACTCCATTTGAAGAATTCCAAAATATCACTGTTGAGCAGGCACTTAATCATCCAAATTGGTCGATGGGCTCGAAAATCACAATCGACTCTGCAACAATGATGAATAAGGGCTTCGAAGTTATTGAAGCATTCTGGCTTTTTGATGTGGATTATCAGCAAATTGAAGTAATTATTCATCCGCAAAGCATTATTCATTCTATGGTCCAGTTTATTGATGGCTCAATGAAAGCGCAATTGGGACTCCCCGATATGCGTATTCCAATTGCATATAGTCTATCTTATCCGGAGAGATTTTCTTATGATTTTCCAAGAATGAATCTTTCTGAAATTGGCAAACTTGATTTTTATGAACCTGATATGCAACGCTATCCTTGCCTGCAATTGTCTTTCGATTCAATAAAATCAGGTGGCAATGCAACAGCGGTACTTAATGCGGCAAATGAAATTTGCGTTTCAGCATTTTTGAATAGAAAAATTCGATTTGTTGAAATAAGTCAATTCATCAATAATGCTCTTGAATCTATCCCGCATATTGATAATCCAACAATTACCGAGATAATTGATTCGGATAAAGAGACAAGAGAATTTACAAACAGTTTAATAAGTAGAATTTAATATTAGGTTTTGAGTGATTAATATGGATATATTTGGAAATATTTTTTATTTTGTTTTGGTTATTGGTGCTCTTATTACTATTCATGAATTAGGGCATTTTCTTGCGGCAAGATTAACCAAGATGCGTGCCGAAATTTTTTGCATAGGTATGGGTCCAAGAATTTTGGGTTGGAACAAAAAGACAAAATTCACTTTTGGAAAATTAGATGAGAAAATCGATCTCGATGGAGATACCGATTATCGTTTAGCGGCATTTCCTATTGGCGGATATGTGAAAATATCAGGAATGATTGATGAAAGTATGGATACAGAGTTCGTTAATTCTACACCAAAAGATTATGAATTCAGATCGAAAGGTTCATTTGCTAAAATCTTGGTGATGAGCGCCGGCGCAATAATGAACTTCATTTTGGCAATTGTAATTTTTAGTTTTATTGCGTTTTCTGAAGGTAAAACCGAATTAGCAGTAACAACAGTCGGCTCTGTTGAAACCGAAACAGTTGCTGAAAAAATTGGATTTCAGGCAAATGATAAAATTATCAGCATAAATAACGAGCCGATAAAATCATGGAATGATATAATTTTCGGATTAACCCTAAAGGATTTCGGAAAAGAATTGAACGTTGGCATTATCAGAGATGGCGTAGAAAAAAATCTATCCTATAATGGTAATGATTTGGTGAAATTATTTGCTTCGAAAATGCCATTGGGACTCAATCCGGGCGGCATTCAAGTATTCGTTGAAAATGTAGTAAAGGGAAGACCAGCCGAAAAAGTAGGATTGCTTTCAGGCGATCAAATTATTGCAGTTAATACAATCGAAGTAAATACACAGTTCAAATTACAAGAAACTCTAAAAAAATTCAAAAATCAAGAAGTTACTCTTTTTTGGAAAAGAAATAATCAAGTTATGCAATCAAATGTGCAAATTGGAGATGATGGCTTACTTGGTATTCAATTAAGATTTGCACCATTGACAAAAATTGATTATTCTATAAGCGAATCATTGAAATTTGGAGTAACTGAAACTATTGATAAAACTGTGTTTATCGTTACTTCAATTGGGCAAAT
>JANJUO010000084.1 GCA_024710535.1 bacterium | reverse complement strand
GCATAACACAAGAAGTAAGAATCCAAATACTAATGATGATGAAATAAAATACAAAAATTATAGTTCAGAAACAGTTGGTGGTGTTTCCGGTAGAATTGACTTTATGTCGAAAGCTTCAGTAACACCTTATGGATTGAGCTTGATGTACTTTGATGAAGGTCTTTATACTAATTTCTGGTTGCAAATACCTTTACCTTTGATGAATAATGGACTATCGCTCAGATTTGATGCAAAAGGATTTTTCAAAGCATTCACAAATAATCCGCGTGCTTGGGAAAACAAGAGTATCTTTATGCCTATGGTTCGTTTAATATTTTATTTTTAATTAATTAATAATGTATAATAAACTTAAATTAACGGAAATTATGAAAAAAATATTAGTGATAGCCCTTAGCCTATTGTTCTCTGCATCATTTATGGATTTGCAGGCACAAATGTTAGATAAACAAGGTGTGATTGACTCGCTCACTACTCTTGACAAATCGATTATTAAATATTTTCCAAGATGGAAAATTTGTGAAAGTGAAAAAGACTTATTAGTTCAGATTTATCAGACTTTTGTATATAAGAAATTCGCAGAAGAAGATCTTAATATGAATGATATAACAATTCTTGCTGCACCAAGAAGTACTGTTGAAGATCCTTATGAAGTTTTGCTGATTACATGCGGTAGAGCCTCAATGAATGCTGTTCAGATTGAATCATTCCTTACAGATTATATTAAAGGAATCATTTCAGGTGAATATTTTTATAAATCAGCAAAAACCGACGATATTCGCGGAACTGGCGAAGGCAAAATCAAGAAAGATCCTGACTATTGCGTTCGTGAACTTCCAATTGATGTTCCATTAACTGATAAAGAAACATCAACAATTATTGACTTTTTGCAACCAAATAATGCAAGACATGCTTTTACGTTGTCATTGTTTGAGCAAACATTGAAAATTGGAAGCACAGGTTTTTGGATAAGAAATACTCTTGGTAATGATGAAGTTGGCTATCCTTTCTGGAATTCCGGCCAAGCAAAAGTAACTTTGCAAAGACCTTTGATTATTAATGAAGATCCTGGTACTCAAACAGCAATTCCAAGTATTTTGGATGCTTATTTGGGTGCGGGCTATCGTCATACAAGTGGTTTGGATAATGATGGCTCATTGTTTGGATGGGTTAAAGATCGTTATTTGAATTGTGGTCCTGGCGGTAAATTAGTTTTTGGATTGGATTTTGCATTGCCATCACATCCACAATTTGGTATTGATTTCGACTTAGATATTCCAATGCAAGATTTCAAAACAGAAGGTATTGATGAAGCAAAATATTCTTATTTGCCTGTTGATAGAGAAAGAGAATTGGAATTTAGCGGTGAAAGTATCTACAATGGCAATGAAATAAACAAAACAGCTTATGCTTTGAGAGCAACAGGACAAATTTCTGTTGTTTATCATTGGTGGGTTGATAAAAAAATTCCTGATAATTACTTCAGATTCAATCTTGGCGTTTCTTATTCAGAAGTGCAAGAATATGCCTTTGTTAAAGGCGAAACAATTGGCGATGTATTAACTCAGGAAAATGTATTAGGTGGCTTAGGCAACTACAAACCTAATGAATTTGCAGATTGGTTGTATATTAAAGCTGAATACAGAAATCAAATGACATTCCCGTTTGGTGCAAGCATACAGATTTCGAACCAGATTTTCTTAGGTAGAGTATATATTCCATTATTTAATAACTGGCTTTATTTAGAAGGTAAATTTGCTACTCCTATCAGAGATGCAAGACCTTATGAAATGAATAATTTCTTTATGATTTCGCCGGTGATTAGATTAACAATATAATAAAATTATGAAAAAAATAGCCCCACAATCGAACTTTCTGAGTTTTTTTGTAGGGGTTTTTATTTAATAGAAATTAGGATGAATATGAAATCCAAATTTTTCCTTTCGATTTTGATAGTTATTTTTAGTTCTTTAGTATTATTATCGCAACAAGAAACGAAAACCGAACAGGATTCAGTGGATTTAACAAATGAAATTTTAAATAATGCAAATGTTGAATCTGCAAGAAAAGAAATTGAGCTGACTGTTAGAAGTGTTGATATATCGAAATTTCCAAATATTACCATTATGGTAGAGGCATACAATAAATTAGGCGAGCCGCTTGATTCATTGTCAGCTTCATTGGTTTCAGTTTTTGAAAATGGTTTTAAAAGAGAAGTTATAAAAGTTGAAAAAATTCCGGTAGCAACCAATGTTCCGGTTGACTTTGTATTTTTGGTTGACAAAACAGGATCGATGCAGCAGAGCATTAATAGTGTTAGAGATAATATTGTTAGTTTTACAGATAATTTGGTTAAGCGAGGCATTGATTACAAAGTTGGCTTGATATTATTCTCAGATGATGTTGAAAATATTTATGATCCAACTGTAAACACACACGAGTTCCTTGCTTGGATATCTACTGTGAAGGCACGTGGTGGTGGTGATGAAAAAGAAAATGCACTCGAAGCACTCGAATCTGCAATAAATATGAGATGGCGTCCAGAAGCGAATAAGGTATGCGTATTAATAACAGATGCGCCATATCATCAACGTGGTGAGGATGGAAATGGAGTTACAAATCAAACTACTGAATCAATAGTTGAATTATTGCAAAAATCAGAAATAAGAGTATTCAGTATTGTACCTAAAAAATTGACAGATTATAAAATAGTTTCTGCGAAAACACGTGGAACCTTTTTCGATTATAATTTGCCATTCAATACAATTTTGGATAATTTCTCTAATCAATTAACTAATCTGTTTAATGTAACATACATTTCAGAAGAAAAAACAATCCCTGACTCGATAGAAATTGCACTTTTTTCAATAGATAAAAAGCAATTAATTAAAAAAACGATTCCAATTATCGAACTCGGCAGAAAACTTATTATTGAAAATTTATTATTTAAATCTGCAAGTGCAATACTTCCTGACAAAGTTAGAGAATTAGATATTGTTGCTGATTTTATTCTTAATAAACCAAACATTGAAATTATGATAGAAGGACATACAGATGCAATTGGTTCGCATGCTTTGAACGACCAACTTTCTTTGGATAGAGCAGAAACAGTAAAAAAATACTTAACAAATAAAGGTATTTCTATCGAAAGAGTAAAAACTATCGGTTTTGGCAAAAGGAAGCCAATTGCAAGCAATGATAATGAATTTGGTAGAAGATTAAATAGAAGAACCGAAATAGTAATCACTTCGAAATAAATTAGTTATAACAAGTTATTTCAAAAAAAGCGATAATTTATCGCTTTTTTTTGTTTAAATTAAATTATTAAGTATAATTACCGATAATAATATTGAGTATTTTTGTGGAATTTTGTAATTGTAGAAATGGAATTTACAGCAACTATAGACGGCGGTTTGAAATCCGTAGGCGGTGGTATGAATGGACAAATACAGTATTTTGGCAATAGACAAGTTGCTAAAAAGATTCGATTTGCCGCTTTGCGAGTGGGAGAGATTGTTTTTGGTGAAATTACCGGAATAATCCAAAACGAGCTCGCTTATGTTAAGCTGCCAATTGGTACATTTTCTGCGGTAATTCATAAACGTATTAGGCAAGGCGATCAGCTTTATCTTAAAGTTGAAGAAGTATCGCCTGACTTGATTTTGAAAGTTCATTCTGTTTCGACAAAATACACAGATAATGCCTTAAATATAAGCGAAATAATACGCATTCTTGACCTACCGGATGATGAGATTATTTATGATATTGTTGATATTTTGAGAAAAGAATCTAATCGAATTGTGAAAAATGACGTTTTGCTTACCGCAAAAAATATTTATAACATTCTACCAAGTTTTGATAAAAATACAAATATTGATGATTTGCTTAAAATAGCTGTATTCCTCAAAAATGCAAACATAGATGTAGATTTGAGTATTGTTAGAAGTTTATTGGATGGCGTTTATGGTGAAAGAACAATCGCTAATCTTTTGAATAAATTTATTGAATTAGCAGAAAAAATGCCAATAAACTCAAAAAATAAACTACTTTCCATTTTTGAATTTTCAAATACAAAGTACTTTTATATTGAAAAAAGTTTGCAATTATTTTCTGATAATAAAGATATTGATAGTTTGATTACATTTTGTCAAAAAATAATCTCAATAACATCTACAAATAATACATTTCTTGAATTACAAAAAGTATCCAAGCAAATTTTACGTATTTTTGAAAGCCAATCATTTTGGAATAATCTTGCTGTTGATTCAAAAAATAAAATAAAATATTTTCAAATATTTAATATTGATCATAGGATATTTGTTGTTACTATTGCTATTAATACTGGTCAAATATTTTTTCAAAATAAAAAAAGCCACGATTTATCGAAAAATATTGAATTTAATGCTTACAATGTAATAAAAGATAAATTCAAAAATATTCATTTGTTTGCAGATAGTTTTAGCAGTATCGAAGAATTTGCAATTGAAATAAGATCCCTGTTTAATACCATTGGCATTGAAATCAGTTCATTATATTATTATGATGAAATTGGTCAGGAAATTGACTTAATCTCACGAGAGTTCCAACAATTAAATAATAAATTTTCAGTAGTTGTTTAGTAATAAAAAAATTGCGGAAAAACATTCGATGTTTTAGAAATCTCCGATTTATGTCTAATAAAAATATTTTTAATTTTTTTGAACAAAATATTTTTTGATTCGTATAAATTAGAGTTGGCATAATACTTGCTAATTTTGTAAGGAATAAATGGGGGTTTGAAATGGATGAATTATTGCTTAAAAGTGTAATTGTTGCAATTGCTGGCTTTGGCTTATTGCTGATGTACACAGAATTTTTCGATAATTTAATTGCTAATTTCAAAAAGAAATCAAAAAGTAAAACTGACTAAATAATGGAATTCATAAGTAAATATAAGGCATATTTATTATTTATTTTCTTGGGCATTGTGTTGATTTCCTGTCAATCTTCTGTCAGATTCTCGTCAGATTTCAAAGCAGGTGAGGAAAAATCAACACAAGAAAACAAGAAATCAAACAAAAAATATGAGTATAATTATGAAACACTTCCCAAAAGCAAAATCGTTGATCTTGCAGAAAGTTGGATTGGAGTTCCTTATTCTTATGGTGGCGATACCAAAAATGGTGTGGACTGCTCAGCTTTTGTTCAGCTAATATATTCTGAAATGGGCATTGAATTGCCGCGTACCTCCAAACAACAATTCGATTATACCTCAAAAGTTGATTATAATGAAAAGCAGGTGGGTGATTTGATTTTTTTTAAAAATAAAAACACTGTAAATCATGTGGGATTATATATTGGCAATAATGTAATGATACATTCATCCACGAGTAAGGGTGTTATAAAACAATCACTTTCGGATCCATATTACCAAAAAAAATATGCCGGAACAGGCAGAATTAAATAACTACTTCAGTATTTTTCCATTTTGATAACTAAAAAAAAGCAAGTCTAATTCGTCAATCGGAATATTTATTTTTTCCGCAAATTCCAAAAATTGTTGCTCGGTATTCCAATAAATTTTTTTATTTGAAATATTGGGCAATTCTTCAAACAATCCACATTGATTGAGTGAATTTAAAATATGTCTATCAAGAATTGCTAAATTTTTGAATCCTATATTACGTAAAAAATGTCCTGCTTCCTTCAATCCAATTCCATTTACAGAATCGGCGAGTAAATTTCTTTTATCATAATTATTAATTTCGGAATTAATAATTTGCTCAATTTTATTGAAATTTTCACGAGCCCAAATTAATCTTTTTGCTTTTTGATTATGAAATCTGATATAATGGCTTTTATCGAAAAGTATATCCACAGGATTGATATTAGAATTTCTAAAATCAATTTCTTCTAATAAATCCTGAACAATTTGTGCATTTTCAGCTTTTGATTGAGGAGTCATCAAGCAATAGCAAAACTCGTAAAAATATTGATTTGGTTTTATTTGTTCAAAGTCTAATAGTCTTTGTTTGATATTTTGAAAATTTAATTCATAATGCTTAAGAAATTCATCAGTCAATTTAGCTTTCATAATATTTTTGAATTATTAAAATTACAAAATCGAAAATCAAAGCGTTTTGTTGTATTTTTTCTTTAACAATTTTCAATTTGAAACAATTAAAATCATAAGAAATTGCTTAAAATTTCATAAATTTGTTTTTTTAGAATTAGCGGAAATAAAAAATGAATAATTATAAAGCATTCGTCACCATTAGATTGAGAGATGGAATCCTTGACGTTCAAGGGAAGACAGTAGAAAATGCTTTACATTCAATGGCTTTTAATTCCATCAACAATATTAAAATCGGAAAATATGTCGAATTGAATGTTGAGGCAGAGAGTTTCGAAAGTGCAGAAGAGATCGTTAATCAAGCATGTATGCAATTGATAGCAAATCCTATAATCGAGGATTATTTTATTGATTTAGTTGAATCTGAGGAATAATTATATATGAAATTTGGTGTTGTGGTATTCCCCGGTTCGAATTGCGATCATGATGCATTTTCGGCTGTTTCTTTGAATGCGGGATATTCTGCTCAATATTTGTGGCATAAAGATTCGCAAATTCCATCTGATATTGATGCTATTATATTGCCAGGAGGATTTTCTTATGGTGATTATCTTCGTTGTGGAGCAATTGCAAGATTCTCGCCAATTATGAAAGAAGTAGTAAATTTTGCAGATCGTGGCGGTTATGTTATCGGTATATGTAATGGATTTCAAATACTTACAGAATCGGGCTTACTACCCGGCGTTTTGCTTCGCAATAATTCAATGAAATTTATTTGTAAAGATGTTTTTTTGAAGGTAGAAAATAATACTTCGGCATTTACCAATAAATTAATAAAAGGCGATATTTTACGTATTCCTGTTGCTCATGGAGAAGGTAATTATTTTGCAGAAGATGATATTATTCAAGAACTTGAAGACAATAACCGTGTAATTTTCAGATATGCTTCTCCCGAAGGAAATGTGGATGATTCAACAAATTTGAATGGCTCAATCAACAACATTGCAGGAATAATTAATAAAAACGGAAATGTTCTTGGAATGATGCCCCATCCTGAAAGATACAGCGATGAAATTCTCGGATGTAACGATGGAATTAATATTTTTCATTCATTAGCAAATTATTTAAAGTAATATGATAGGTTTATTTATGTTTGGACTGGGAACCACCGAGTTGATTATCATCGGTTTTGGTATTGTTTTGCTTTTCGGTGCAAAGAAAATACCCGAACTTATGAAGGGCTTGGGCTCCGGAATTAAGGAATTCAAAAAAGCTTCCACTTTGGATGAAGCAGAAGAAACAAAAAAATTAAATGAAGCAGAAAAGTAACATTTTCTGCTTCTATTCAATTTTTGCATTATTCAAAAGCACATTGCAAAGAGAGTCTTGACTTTCTCTATGGTAGATGTATGTTTTGTTTTCAATTTTACCGATCATTTTTCCTGCTGAATGAATTTTTTGAAAAAATTCTGTATCGTCGCCAAACCTTTTTGCTGGAAAACCACCTAAATCAATGGCTAATTGTTTCCTAAAAAAGAAAGTTCCGCCAATAACGCAATGCTTAAGATGAATTGACTTTTGATGATTATATACAT
>JANJUO010000340.1 GCA_024710535.1 bacterium | reverse complement strand
CAAGATATATATTTTATATGAACAGAAGTATTCTTTTAAGAATTAGGAATTAAATATTGAGGAATAATTATTTAAATTTGAAATAACAGAAGATAATTATGAAACTAATGAATATACTATTAGATACTATACATATTATATATACATATCAAAGATTGATTTATAGGAATAGTAATTATAAAATAACTCATAATAATTAAATTATTAAGCTTCATAATTAAATTATTAATAAAAATTCTTTATAATTGAAATAAAATGATTTGAATTTAAAAATTAAGAAGTTATTTCATATTTTTATATACGGCAATTTTAGCAATAGAAATCTAATTAATAAGAATAGCCATCATATTTGTAGAAGTCATAAGAATCTTTGATACAATTGGAAAATGATAATTATTTACAAATAATAAAATTTGATAATATTAGATTAATTTTATAACTACAATAAATTATTTTATGTGATGATGTTTCAATTTTGGAATGTAATATTTTTACGTATTATTTATTGTATTTTTATTTATATAAAAAACCTTCCGAATATTTGATATATTCGGAAGGTTTGATGATTTGGAGATTTAATTTATTATCTCATAAATATTAATTATACATCATTTCAATCATATCTTGATATTTGTTTTGTACTATATGCCTTTTGATACTCATTTTTGGACTTAATTCACCTCCATCTACGGTGAAAGGTTTTGATAATATTTGAAATCTTCTTACTTTTTCAAACTTAGAAAGATCTTTTTGCAAATAATCAATATCTTTTTGGATGTGCCGAATAATCATAGTGTTTGCGATTAGTTCATCTTCCACTTTATATTCAATTTTGAAGTCTTCAGCCAAACTTTTTAGTTGTTCAAAATTAGGTGTGAGCAGTGCGGTAATATATTCCCGATTGTCGCCAATAAGAACGCAATGTTCGATATATTTACTTTGACTTAATAGATTTTCAATTGGCTGTGGAGCAATATTTTTGCCCCCAGAGGAAACAAAAATGTTCTTCTTTCTATCTGTTATTTTCAGATGATTTTTCTTTGTAAAGACTCCAATGTCACCTGTATAGAGCCAGCCATCTTCATCTATTGCTTCTTTAGTTGCTATTGGATCGTTCCAATATCCTTTCATAACAGAAGGACCTTTAACAAGGATTTCGCCATCTTCTGCTATTCTTACTTCTAAATTAGGAAGGACTGAACCATTTGTTCCAATTTCATTGTCATCAAAATTATTAACTGCGATAACAGGTGAATTCTCTGTTAAACCATATCCTTGCAATACGGTAATTCCAACAGCCAGAAAGAATTCATATACATCGTCTGGCAAAGCGGCTCCACCGCAAAGGAAAGCTCTAATATTGCCTCCCATCTTTTCTCTTATCTTAGAAAAAACAAGTTTATCAGCTAATTTATATTGTGCTAAATTAACAATAGATGATTTGTTATTTTGCTTAAGTCTAACATACTTAACGCCAACATCTATTGCCCAATTGAACACCTTCTTTTTAGACGACTTCTCTCTATCCATTCCTGCAAAAATCTTCTTTTTAATGGTTTCGAGCAACTTTGGAACTGTAGTAATTATCGATGGCTTCAATTCAATTATGTTTGAGGAGATAGTTTCGATCGACTCGGCAAGAGCAATCGGACATCCGGAGTAAAGCAGTGTATAAAAGCCCGCCATTCTTTCATAAGTATGACAGAGAGGCAAATATGAAAGAGAAGTATCATTTTCGAAGCTTCCAAGAACATCGAGCGAGCCCCTGATGTTTGCAAGTAGGTTTCGATGAGTAAGCATAACGCCTTTGGGATTTCCTGTTGTGCCGCTGGTATAGATTAAAGTCAGCAAGTCATCAGGTTTTATCTTTGAAATTTGTTCAATGAAGATTGCTCTTCTTTCTTCGGGCGTTTTGATCTCTTCTGCGCGAGCCATTAATCCTGTGAATGACTTAACGAAAACATCTTTGGAGTCGAATTCTTCATTCATAACGATTATTTGCCTTAATGAAGGGAGAGAATCTTTGAATTGGAGCACTTTGTTTAATTGAAAATTATTGGAAACGATAATAGCGGAGGCTTCGCAATCTGAATATATGAATTCAGCCTGTTTTGACGTAAGTATAGGAAAAATAGGAACATCGATTCCGCCAATAGAATTAATTGCAAGAGATGAAATAACCCATTCGATTCTATTTTCGGACATTATTCCAACTCTATCGCCTTTGTGAATTCCTAATTCCATCAATCCCAAAGCAACTTTTTCGACCATATCGCATAATTCAATATGATTAATTCCTATATATTTCCCATTTTTTTTGAATTTAAAGGCAGTGCGAGTATTTCCGTATCTTTTGCATACTTCAATAAACATTGCAGGAATAGAAGAAAAGTTCATATAAACTCCAAAATATTATTCAATTTTTCCTAAATTCAGAAATACAATATAAAATATTTTTTTGAAATGTTAAAATTAAGTTTATTGTTTGCAAAATTTTTCATAATTTTTCATTTGTAATTGTATGAATTTTCATAAAAGTTTTTTAATTGGTATTCTTATGATATTAAAAAGATTTACGGGTTTGGTTTTGTTAACTATAACATTGGTTATACTATTTTCAAATTTATCCTATTCAAAGAATGGCGATACAATCAAAGTTCGAACAATCGAATTCACAACTCCAAGAGATGGTTGGTTTGAATTCCCTTCTTCTGATAAGAAATTTCAGAGAATTATTGCAAATTATAAATTGATATGCCCTCCGGGAAAGCCTTGTGGCGAATGGGATTATTTAGCATACATTTTTGTGAAGCATTTTTATGCACCAAGTTATAGTTTTAATAACAAATCTCCCGAAACGGCGAAATTTGTATTGGATACTGCATTTACTTATAAGGCAGAATTGGTAGATAGTAAGTGGACAATTACCAAAACTGCAAAGCCG
>JANJUO010000208.1 GCA_024710535.1 bacterium | reverse complement strand
ACCCTTGCTTGAGTATAAGCAAATGAAAGAAGCATCGTCGAATCTAAGCCATCTAAACGAAAGCCAGAAATATACTTACTACAGAAATTTATTTGATGCAGAACAGGACGAATTGGCAACTGAAAATAATTTCAAAAATGCAACTCTTTTTGATTTGTTAAAAGCATTCAAAAAAGTAACCGAGCGAGTGAAACCAATCGAACAACAGCATATTGTTGAAATTATTCCTATTACAACAGAAGAAAAATCCAGATTAATTTTGGACACTTTAAAAATTAAAAAACGTATTTCTTTTTTTGAAATTACATTAAATCAAAATCGTCAACATATTGTAGTTACATTTCTTGCCCTGCTTGAAATGATAAAATTGCAATCAATAATTATTTATCAAGATGAAACATTTGATGATATTATTATTACTTTAAAAGAAGAATTGACAATTTTCGAATAAGAAAAAAAATGGATAATATATTTTTACCGAAATTCCTTACTTTTAGCAAAGATGAGCAAAAAGCAACTCTGGAAGCACTGATTTTTTCATCAGATGATACAGTTACTCCGGATAGTTTGTATAATATTCTGATTAGCAATGATGCATTTTTCAAGAATAAAAGCTCGAAAAATGAAGAGGACAAATCCAATCTAACAGATGGAATTAATTTATCATCTGACAATATGAAAAAATATTTCAATGAATTGATTGATGAAATTAATATTGAATTACAGCAAACTTTTCGCCCATTCAAGATTGTCAGATTTGCCGGAGGTTATCAATATGCCACACGCAATGAATATGGCGAATTGATTAATCAATTTGTAAAATCCAAAACTAAACGCCGGCTTTCTCAAGCAACGCTTGAAGTTTTGGCAATTATTGCATACAAACAGCCAATTTCCAAGCCGGAAGTTGAAGCTATTCGTGGAGTCAATTCCAACGAAATCGTAAATTCTCTAATTGAGAAGAATTTAATTAAAATTGCTGGAAGAAGCGAGGCTCTTGGCAAACCACTTCTTTACGCAACCACTCAGGAGTTTTTAAGAGTTTTTGGATTGAATACATTGCAAGATTTGCCAAAATTAACCGAACTTGAAGAGCTTGCCGAAAGTTCTGCATTTATGCCAGAGCCAGAATCACTAATTACTATTACAGTTACTGATGATAACGACTTGGAAATAATCAAAGAAAATAATATTGCAAACTTTGAAATTTCAGAAAATAACGAAATTCCAAAAATATTTTCAAAAAATATTACTGAATAGCAATATAGTTTTTCATACATCGTCAATACATTTGATTTTGTATAATTATTTTTTAAAAAGGAGAAAAAATGGAATTTCTAACTAAAGAAACTTTTCTTAAAAAAGTATTCGATTATGAAAACAAAACTGAATGGGATTTTACAGGTGAAAATCCGGTTGTAATTGATTTTTATGCTGATTGGTGCGGTCCTTGCAAAATGTTGTCGCCAATTATGGAAGAATTAGCAAAAGAATATCAAGGAAAAGTTGATATTTACAAAATTGATACAGAGGCAGAGCAAGAACTTGCGGCGGTTTTTGGAATTCGTAGTATTCCTTCTGTTCTTTTTGTTCCTAAGAACGACAAACCGCAAATGTCTGTTGGAGCAATGAGAAAAGAAGACTACAAGCGTGCTTTTAAAGAAATTTTTGGCGTGCCTGAGCCAATTATTATTGCAAACTAATTTATTATGTTTCTATTTCTGGGCAGAATCAAACGCGAAGAATTAACTATCAGAAAAATGATAGAACTTTATTGCAGAGATAAGCATAATTCTAAAAATGGATTATGCGAAAAATGCAAAAATATCACTGATTATGCCGATAGAAAACTTAGTAAATGTATGTTTGGCGAAAACAAGCCAATTTGCGTGGATTGTCCCGTTCATTGTTATCGAAGTAATGAACGGGAATATATCCGAGAAATTATGCGATATGCCGGTCCAAGAATGATTCTGAGTCATCCGATGATGGCAATTATGCATAAAATCGACCAAAAATTAAGTCAAAGAAATTTCGAAAGGAAAATCAACAAATGAATAAATATATAAAACTAAGCATTTATGCAACCGTTGGAGCAAGTTTGGGTTTTGCCTATTATTATTTCATAGGTTGCAATAGCGGTACCTGCCCTATTACATCAAATTGGCATATTTCCACATTATATGGTGCATTTATGGGTGTGGTTGCCGGATTTGAATTCCCGAGCAAGAAAAAAGAAGATGATAAATCGAAACAAGTTTGAGATTTGGCTTAATTCAAGTCAAATCTCAATGCGACATCTCCTTAATAAATTTCATAAATGTAGAAGATAACTTCAATCTTAACATATTTCAATTACCTCTTATTATTTGCCATACCAATTTCACTCTTGAATCAAAATTATAAATTCAAATATTTAGAAAATAATTCTATGATAAACTTTAAAAATATTAATTTTAGAATTTCGTATTTATGTTTGTATTTTAAATAAGGAGAGAATTATGCTTGCTTATAGAGATGTTTTTGTGTTGGATGGCATTCAGTTGAAAATTGATTTGCCATTGGAATTTACGGGAAAAAAAGTTGAAGTAATTGTCCTTGATAATTCAGAAACAAATAATGAATTCAAAGAAATCAATAACAAAAATAAGCCAAAATTTGATTTGAAACCAATTAAAATTGGCTTGAATGAACCTAAATCACTTGAAAATACTCCATACGATTTTGAAATTGAACCAAACTGGGTTTGGTCAAGGGAAGATTGTTATGATTAATGAATCAATTTTTGTTGATACAAATATTTTAGTTTTTTTTTAAAACTGCAAAGAATCCATTGTTTGAATTAACAAATAGGACGCTAAATGATTTATTTAAAACCAATAGGATTATCATTTCTACACAAATTCTACGTGAATATTGGACTACAATGACAAGATTGACTACAGAAGTTGATTCAAGATTAATTGATTCTTTTTATTTGGATATAAATTACTTTAGAAAGAATTTCATCCTGATTTATGAAAATAATATATCAACAGACATCCTCTATGAAATTGTCAATAAATACAAAGTTCGTGGAAAGCAAATTCATGATGCGAATATAGTTGCATCAATGCTTGCAAATGATATCAAGTTTTTATTCACCCACAATGTAAAAGATTTCGATAGATATAAAGAATTGATAAGCATCATTCCATTAGAAATTAAGTAATTCATACTCTTAAAATTCTACAGCAAAAGAATTTAGAAAATAATAAAACACGTGGCTTTAACCAAGTGCCTAAATCACCCATCGGAAGCATTTGGGCTTTCCCAAATGTTGTCATTGGAGCAAGCTCCAATGCTTCCCAAAACAAAAACATCCGACAACTGCAAGTTATCGGATGTTTCAATTATTAGAACTAAGATAATTCTTAGTTATCATTTTCAATCATAAGAAATTATTTTTTCTTTGATTTTTTGTCTTTTTTATCTTTTTTATCAGATTTCTTTTTGTCTTTTTTGTCTTCTTTTTTCACTTTCTTTTCTTTTTTGTCGCTTTTTGCTTCTGCTAAAGTAACAACTGCGGCTTTTTGTAAATCACGAACTGCGGCACGAGCGGCGGCAAGACGAGCAATAGGAACTCTAAAAGGTGAGCAAGATACATAATTCAAACCAAGTGTATGGCAGAATTCAACTGATGATGGCTCGCCACCATGTTCGCCACAAATACCAAGTTTGAGATTTTCTTTAACTTTTCTGCCTTCTGTAACAGCGTGTTTCATCAAGAAACCAACGCCACTTTGGTCGATTGCAACGAATGGATCCACGTTGTAGATTTCTCTTTTTACGTATTCAGGTAAGAATTTACCAGCGTCATCACGACTCAAGCCCATTGTTGTTTGAGTTAAGTCGTTTGTTCCAAATGAGAAGAATTCAGCAACATTTGCAATTTCACCGGCGGTGATAGCACCACGAGGAACTTCAATCATTGTTCCAACGAGATAATCAAATTTAACGCCTGTTTCGTCCATAACTTGCTTAGCGGCATTACGAACAATTACTTCTTGATTTTTCAATTCTTTAACATTACCAACCAAAGGAATCATCACTTCAGGTAATACTTTCAGACCTTCTTTCATTACATTAACAGTTGCTTGGAAAATTGCAAGTGCTTGCATTTCTGTAATTTCTGGATACATCAATCCAAGACGGCAACCGCGGAAGCCAAGCATAGGATTGAATTCATGCAATGCTTCAACTCTTTCTTTAACTGCTTTTGCAGTAATTCCAAGCTCTTTTGCAACTTCTTTCTGACCAGCATCATCGTGCGGCAAGAATTCATGAAGTGGAGGATCGATTGTACGAATTGTAACAGGGCGACCGTCCATTGCTCTGAAGATACCTTCGAAATCTTCTCTTTGAAGTGGCAATAATTTTGCAAGAGCGGCTTTTCTTGCTTCAACAGTTTCAGCAAGAATCATTTCGCGCATTGGACCAATTTTGCCATCACCAAAGAACATGTGCTCAGTACGGCAGAGACCAATACCTTCTGCACCAAATGCAACAGCATTGCTACTTTGATCAGGTTGATCTGCATTTGTACGAACTCTAAGCACTCTATATTTATCAGCCCAATCCATAATTTGTTTGTAAATTTGGAATGTTGGAGCATTTTCAGGAGCAAGAGTTTTAGAAATCAAAACTTCGATAACTTCACTTGGTTTGGTTGGGATATTGCCAACAATTACTTCACCAGTTGAGCCATCTATTGAAATAAAATCGCCTTCTTTAATAACGAAATCTTTGCCTTCAACTTTGAAAGTACGTGCTTTGTAGTCAATATTCAACACACCGCAACCCGCAACGCAAACTTTACCCATTTGACGAGCAACAAGTGCCGCATGAGAAGTCATACCGCCACGAGCAGTTAAGATACCTTCGGAAGCATCCATACCTGCAATATCTTCAGGAGAAGTTTCGATACGGACTAAAATTACTTTTTCGCCTTTCGCTTTGTATGCAACTGCATCTTCAGCATTAAATACAACTTTACCGGTAGCCGCACCAGGACCAGCGTTCAAACCTTTTGCAAGAACAGCGCCATTTTTCAATGCTTCAGCTTTTGCATTCAAGTCGAAAACAGGACGCAATAATTGATTTAATTGATCTGGATCAATTCTCATTAAAGCTTCTTTTGGTTCGATAAGACCTTCGTTAACCATATCAACAGCGATTTTCATAGATGCCATAGCAGTACGTTTTCCAACGCGGCATTGGAGCATCCATAAGCGTTTTTCTTGAATTGTGAATTCAACATCAAGCATATCACGGTAATGTTTTTCAAGAATATCGCGAATATTCATCAAGCCATCATAAGCAGGTTTGTCGATGTCTTTTAATTTTTCGATTAATTCAGGAGTACGAGTTCCAGCAACAACGTCTTCACCTTGTGCATTCATCAAAAATTCGCCATAGAAGTAGTTTTCGCCAGTTGCGGCATCTCTTGTAAATGCAACGCCAGTACCGGAAGTTTCGCCAAGATTACCAAAAACCATCGCTTGAATATTAACAGCAGTACCCCATTCTTCTGGAATATTGTTTAATTTACGATAGATTATTGCTCTTTCGTTCATCCAAGATTGGAAAACTGCACCGATTGAGCCCCATAATTGTTCGTGTGGATCTTCTGGGAAATCGCTACCAGTAATTTTTTTGATAGCGGCTTTGAATTCTGCAACTAATTCTTTCAAATCTTCAGCAGTTAATTCAATATCAAGAGTAACACCACGAGCGTGTTTTTTTGCTTCAAGAATTTCTTCGAATGGGTCAATATCATCTTTAGTTTGTGGTTTCAAACCAAGCACAACATCACCATACATAGAAACAAATCTACGGTATGAATCATAAGCAAATCTTGCATTTCCTGATTTTTTGATTAAGCCTTCAACAGCCACATCGTTCAAACCAAGATTCAAAATTGTATCCATCATACCTGGCATTGAAGCTCTTGAACCGGAACGAACAGATAATAACAATGGATCGTTATTATCGCCAAATTTCATTCCCATTTCTTTTTCTAATTTTGCAATTGCATCATTAACTTGAGCTTTCAAAACTTCAGGATATTTCTGACCATTTGCATAGAAATAAGTACAAACTTCGGTTGTAATTGTAAAGCCGGCTGGCACAGGCAAACCAATATTGCACATTTCGGCAAGGTTTGCACCTTTACCACCGAGCAAATTCTTCATATCTGCACTACCTTCGGACTCATTACCACCGAAGAAATACACAAATTTTGTTTCTTCGCTTTTCTTAACTTTTTTTACTTTGTCTTTTCCCATCGGGAACCCCAAAATGTTATAAAAATAAAAATAATTTTTTGTTCTAATTCAGACTACAAATTTATGAAAAAAAATCCATTTATTTTGACAATCATATATAATTTTTGTAAAAATTGAACAAAGTAAAATATATTTTATTTTTTTTCAAATTAGAATCGAAAACAAAAAATTAAAAGCATTAATAGAATTTTTTAGTACTTTTTTACAATAAAAAAAGAACTAAATAATCTTTTTTGTGAAATGAAATATTTTATTTAAGTTTGAAATAATAAAATAATTGAGTATTAATATTAGTAATCAAAATAAATAATTGTTTCATTCTAAAGGTGAAAAATATGTTTAAGGTTATAATCATTTTGATGTTAATTACTTCATTAATATCTGCAAAAGATAAATCTGATAATTTTCAATTGAAATTGATGTTGCTCACATATTTTGATTTGTTATTGTGCAAAATAATTTCTTATGGATTTTAAATTCATAATTAAAAATTTCTATAAATTTAATGATTGAACAAATCATCATATTCAAATAAAAATGAAAAAAATTCATTATTTTTCATAATTATGTTTATAAATTAATAAATAATAATTATATTTGCTAAGTGATGTATGAAACAAACTAAATAACGTTTGTAAAATTATTTTTTGTTAACATTGCTCTTGTTGAAATATTGATTGTTAATAAACGTACATCATAAAAGTTGAAATATATTAATTTTAATTAACGGAGGAATCCGTTACTGATAAATATAAAGTTTTGATATGGTGGATGATTATGAAAACTATATTTTTTAAAAAGTTATTATTACTTATATGGATTTTCTTCTCTTTTGCATCTAATTTATTTTCAAAAGATGATTTTGAAGTATTAAAATTAGATAACCC
>JANJUO010000166.1 GCA_024710535.1 bacterium | reverse complement strand
CAACGACGTTCATCACTTCTCCATTCGGCTCTATCAGCTATTGCTTTTGAAACATCTTTGGGTTGTAATACTATATCTTGTAATATACCTAACTTTTGTAAAGGTGCAATGTTTACCCTTACACCATCATTTATATCAGGTAAATATGACATTTCTTGATGAATGAATTCTGCATAAGTAGTTGGTTTTGTTTTGTTTGATTTAATCCTGCAAAAATCGTCATAAATATCCAAATTCATACCCCAAGATTCCAATTCGTCTATACCATCAAATTCATACTTAGCTATCATTTCTTTCATTATTTCAAATGACTTATTGATAGCAGAATATAAAGATTGAACAGCATCTTTTCCTGCTTTTTTGGTATAAGTCTTTAGGTCTTGTTTAATCCAATTTGATAGGAATGACGATAGATTTTCAATGAACCAATGTTTTGATTCAGTTATAAAGTTTTCTTTTCTATCCGAGAACCATTTTCTTAATTCGTTCTCAGTTTCAAACTCTATCACTTCATTATTCTTTCTTGGTCTTGAAAGAAGCAGTTCTTTTCTCATATTTGCATAGAGTTCTTCAATCTTTTCTGTCAAATCTTCTTTGAATTTCTTTTGAGATTCAGTTAATCGATCTTCAAAATTTTGCAAAAATTGATAATTCAATTTTGTGAATGTATTTTCAATAAACTGTAAAGTATCATTCTTTGATTGATTGAATATTTCTGCAATTTGTTTTCTCCATTCAATAGCCAATACCTGCTCAGCATCATCAACAGCAATCTTCTTTAATGATGGTGTGTCGAATCCACTCAAAATAAGGGTTTGAATTGTTTTATCAAAAGTTTCAAGCTCTTGGATAAGTTCCTCCAAGAATATTATTCTTGCATTTTGCTCACCTGTCTTGGTTTCGTATCGCTCCAAACTATTTAGTTCGGTTCTGAACTTTCTCGATACCAATGCAAGATATTGCGTTCTTATTTTAGGGAAGAAATCGCCGTCTATTTTTTGATAATAGAGCATTGCTTCAAATGCAGGTTCAGTATTTCTTCTTGGACGGGAATTACTTGTAATGTGCCAAGCTATTGGTCGCTTTTTAAATTGAGAAATATGGTGCTTGAAGAAGTCTTTTTTATGCCAACGTTCAAGAGTAGAACCAACAACTTCATTAAAGTAGTTTTCTTCCTTACTTATATTGCTTTCTCCAAAGTCCTCGGCTATTCTTTCTCTAAGTCTGTTATATAAAGTTGCTTCGCCTGTGTCTTGACTTATTGGTATTATGCCGTCTGTATCAGCCCAGTCGGGTAGCGGCTCGTTTGCTTCTAATTGCAGGGGCCAGCGATGTCCAAGTAAACGCAAGATATAAACAGTAAATCTATTTAATGTATATTTTCTTTCTTCAGGAATACTTCTCCAACCTTCTTTTTCGATTCCTTCTTTTAAAAACCAATAAATTGATATTGGATTTACTTCAAGTCTTAAAGCTAAATCTTCTAAGAAATTTTCGGTTGGAACTCTATAATTATCACTCATAATTTCTTCAACTTCATCAGAAAGTTCAGAATCTTCAATATTTAAATTTGATCCTGACTCAAACAAAGTCTTTAGGTTCTTTTTAAGATTATCCTTTTCCTCAGTTGAAGTATCAATAATATTAAATTCTATAAACTCAACTTCAGGAATGATTTCCGGAACTTCATCAAAAGAACTAATTAATTTCAAAAAATGCGGTGGAATACCTTTATGCTTCTGTATAATATGACCCTTAATGAATTCATCATCAGAAACCCCTAACAATGAAAATACTTCCTCATCAATCAATCTTAATAAATAAGAAATAGTTGCATCTTCATGTATTTCGCTTAAAATTCTTTGAATATTTTCTTTTAAAATGGATTCATTCTTTGCTATGGAATCATCATAAGACCTTTCAGTAATTACTCTACTTATTGTTCTTTTCCTAGTCTCAAGAGATAATTCTCCAAAATACTTTAATTTCTTTGAATTTTCTATTTTTGGTATTGGTATTTGAGATATATAACCTTCCCTGAATGTAATTGTAGGACTTAGTGCACTTAGCGAATAAACAACCCATTGAGAGTTTAAAAACGACAATAAACTATACAAATTTACAGTTTCAGAAAACAAACAAGGACCTGTTGCATCAAAACCAGAATTGAATTGTTTTAATCTACAAGAAAAGCCGTAAGTAGTTAATGCAGTCCAAGTAATTCCTTCTGGTTTAAAATACTTTAGATTTTGAGGTCTGGATTTCAAACTTCCATAACTATCATAAAAGTTATTTATCCTAAATCCGTCGAAAAACCAATCTACTACAAATTCTTCGTTACCATAAAATTTTAAATATTTCCCACCTTTGTAAAAGAGTAACCAAATCTTAAAGTTATGAATTTCCCAAAAATACTTTAAAAATCTATTGTTATTACTCGTTATTATTCCTTGTTTAACTTCAATATTTTGATTTACTTTATCTAAACTAGGGAGAAGTTCATGAATTTCAATAGGTATCCAATATGCAATAGGACTACCGTTTAAATTATTAAAATATTGCTTTGATATTTTGCTGAAAATTCTATTTTTTATTGATAAGTTAAGTGTTTCTTCTTTTTCCTTGCCAGTACAATCGTAATATAAACCTTCCAACTCAGATGTAACCTTTTGTAAACAG
>JANJUO010000110.1 GCA_024710535.1 bacterium | reverse complement strand
ACGATCAAGGCATCCCAAAAGGAAAAGCCATTTTTGCGGCTGACCGATATTGCCGCCAGGATCATCGGGGCATCCACCTGCACGACCGGAAATGCGGACAAGCGGCGAACGGCACGCTCCGCGTCTTCAACCGGCAAGGGCTCGGCCAGCTTCCTGTTCACGACAACAAAAAACTCCTGCAACACCTGGGTACTCAGCAACACCCGACCCTGTTCCACGGCTTCGGTCAGCAATTGCCGGGCGCGCGCCTGTTTTTCAGGGGCGTCGTTGTCATACAGATAGACAAGGATATTGGTATCAAAAAAAGCGCGCATCAGCGGCGCTCGTGCAAGTCGTCACGAGTCCACGTCTTGCCGCCACGTCGCGACTTCGACGCGACCGACATGGCCACAAGATCGGCCGCCGCGGCCGCCTGCTCGCTTTTTGCCCCCGCATAAGCCGCCAGCATCTCGCGCAGCACGGCATTCACCGAGGTTCCCTGTTCCAGCGCGCGGATACGGGCACGCCGGACAATGTCTTCATCCACCGAAATCGTCAAATTTGTCATATTGCCCTCCAAAACCCGTGTAGCACGAGTTCAGTGTAGCACATGCAAGAGCGGCGCCCCGGTGCGATCAACCCCAACCCAATCGGCCCGGGGGCGGGCCTCCAACATCCCCTGTGGGAGCGGCGCCCTCTCCGCGATTGGCGTCTGGCGCAAACAGCTTTTAACGATAAACCTCGCGCCGATTGCCAACGCGGACTACCAGAACACGCAGATTCCCATCCTGGACCTCGCAAATGATTCGGCAATCACCCACCCGGTAACGCCAGAATCCCCCCATGGCGCCGGTCAGCGGCTTTCCGGCGCTGCGCGGGTCATCCATGGTCGCCACGCGCTCGTCCATGTAATCGACGATGCGCCGCGCTACTTGCCTGTCGAGTTTCCGGAGCTGGGCCCTGGCGGAATCCGTGTACTCAACCGTCCAGGCCAAGGTCTTCTCTCACTGCCGCGGCAGAATGGACCTTTTCCTCGCCCTTGCGCACGCGCGCCAGGGTTTCTGCGGCCAGATAGTAGTCTTCCAGGTCTTCCAGGCCCTTTTCGATCATCTCGCGCAAATAGAACGCCTTGGTACGGCCGGTTTGCGCCGCCAGCAAGTCAAGACGTTTTTCGATTTCAGGGGAGAGTCGTACCGAGGTAGCCATGCCGGCCTCCTTTTTGAATACACGCATTCAATGTATCACAAAACCCGGTTCCGGGCCTTACAACACGGCATCAAGCCCCTTGCGCTCGATCAGGTTGAGCAGCTTCAAGGACGGGCCGCTCGGCTTCTTGTCGCCGATCTCCCACTTGCGCACGGTGGACAGGCTGGTGTTGAGCACGGCAGCCAGCACAGCCTGGCTCAGATGCAGATTCTTCCGCAGTGCGCGAATCCGCTCCGCGCCATACTCCGGGATCGGCTCCATGCACAGCACGTCATACTTCTGCATCTTGCGCTTGTCGATGAAGCCGAGACGATGCAGGTCGCCCGCCGTTTCGTGAACAGCTTCGAGAATCCGGCTTTTGGCTTCAGGTTTGGTCGTCATGGCAAATCTCCTGTAACGAATGGGCTGCGATTGCCGCATCCAACTGTCGAGCGCTTCTGGCAAGCAAATCGGCGGCGATGCTCTGCAACCCTTCCTGAGCTTCCACATGCATCTTGCATGCATGCCCCCCAACCCCATCGGCCCGGGGGCGGGCCTCCTGCAACATCGCCCATGCTTTTTGTGGGAGCGGCGCCCTCGCCGCGATTAAACCCAAAACCCCATCGGCCCGAGGGCGGGCCTCCTACAACATCCACTGTGGGAGCGGCGCCCTCGCCGCGATCAAACGCAAACCCATCAGCCCCAGAGCAGGCCTCCTACAACCGCACAAAAAACTGCGGCAGCTTGCTCAGGTTCTTCCACGCCAGCGCACCCAAACCGCCCACCCCATTCGCCTTCAGCGCGCGGTAGTCCTCGGCCGACTTGCGCAGGATGTTGGGCAGCGAACGGTTGCTCGCCCCGCCCACGCGCATCTTCACCAGCACCTCGGGGATGTAGCCGACCCGCACGCCCTCGCGGCCGAGAAAGCGCAGCATGCAGTCGTAGTCCGCGGCGATGCGGTAGCGCGTATCGAAGCCCCCCAGTTCCGCATACACCTCGCGGCGCGCATAGAAGGTCGGATGCGGCGGCATCCAGCCCCGCGCCAGCCGGCCCGGCGCAAACTGCCCCGCGCGCCAGGTGCGCACCACGCGCTCCGGCGCATCCTTGCGCACATACAGGAGATCGCCGTACACCGCCGCCACCTCGTCCCCGGCAAACGCCCCGGCCACGCGGCTCAGCACCCCGGCATCGGCGTACAGATCGTCCGAATGCAGAAAGCCCACCACCTCGCCGCCAGCCAGGCGGATGCCCTTGTTGAGCGCATCGTAAATGCCGCCGTCCGGCTCGCTCACCAGCACCGCAATGCGGTCGGCATAGGCCTGCAGCACCTCCCGCGTGCCGTCCGTGGAACCGCCGTCGATCACCACCAGCTCGACATCGCCGTGCGTCTGCGCCAGCGCCGAATCGAGCGCCGCCGCCACGGTGTCGCGGTTGTTGTAGACGGCGGTGATGACGGAGATTTTCATGCCTGAAGGACCAGTCAGGCATTACGCCTGATGAACCAATTCCCCATCACCAGCACGTCCATCTTCGTGCGCAGGAAACAGTCCAGCGCCTCTTCCGGCTTGCACACCACTGGTTCGTTCTCATTGAAGGACGTATTGAGCACCATGGGCACGCCGGTTTGCTCGCGGAAAGCATTGATCAAATTGTAATAACGTGGGTTGGTGTCAGCAGAAACTGTCTGCAAGCGGCCCGAGCCATCAACATGCGTCACAGCGGGGATTCTTGAGCGCTGTGCTTCACGGATTTGGTATACCTGCATCATGAATGGCACCTCGCCATCCTGCTCGAACCACTCCGGCACCGCCTCACGCAGGACGGAAGGCGCAAACGGACGGAAGGATTCGCGGCGCTTGATCTTGAGGTTGAGGATGTCCTTCATGTCGGCCCGGCGCGGGTCGCCCAGGATGGAGCGGTTACCCAAGGCGCGTGGCCCCCACTCCATGCGCCCCTGGAACCAGCCGATCACCTGGCCGTCAGCGATGGCCTCGGCCGTGCGCCGGCACAACTCGTCTTCATCATCGATCCGCTCAACCGTGCAGTTCTCGTGGTTCAGTTCCGAGTTTCTTTCAGTTAACAGTTCGCCGATCACTGCATTACTGAACTGAGGCCCCCAGTAGGCGTGGCCCATGACAAAACTGCGAGAAAACGGTGCCGGCGAAACAAATCCCCCGGCGCTTTGCGCCACCCCCTTTGTCAAGGGGGTAGAGTTGGCCCCCCCTTGATAAAGGGGAGTTGGGGGGGACGCGACCTGCGGGGAGCGGGACGGCGTGGAGTTGAGCCCCCCTTGATAAAGGGGGGTTGGGGGGATTTGACCCTGGATGCCGCCACTGGACAACCCGTACCACACAGAATAGGCCGCCCCGATCGCCCCGCCCGCATCGCCCGCCGCCGACTGCACGTACACCTGCCTGAACGGCGTCTTCAGCGCAATCTTGCCGTTGGCCACCGAGTTCATG
>JANJUO010000108.1 GCA_024710535.1 bacterium | reverse complement strand
CGACCCCGACCTCGACCTCTGGCAGACCGCCAAGCCCTTCCTCGAACGCTGGATGAGCGAGCAGCTCGGCCCGCGCGGCTTCGTCAACCACCTCAAGCGCGAGGCACCGCAATGGGCCACGCTGCTGCCGCAGCTGCCGCGTCTCGCCCACCAGGCATTGACGCGCGCCAACGCGCAGGACAGCGCCGCCGAGGAGATCGCCCGCCTGCGGGAAGAAGCGGCGGCAAGTCGCCAGCTCGCCCGCATCGCCCTGGCCCTCGCGGCCGTCGCCTTCCTGTTCGCCGCGCTTTAAAAGTCGGCGCTGGCGGGACGGTGATCGATGGTGGATACGCTGACACCCGCCGAGCGTAGCGAGCGCATGGCGCGCGTGAGATGCGGCGACACAAAACCCGAAATCAAGGTGCGCAAGCTGTTGTTCTCGATGGGCTATCGCTATCGCTTGCATGACAAGATGCTTCCGGGCACGCCGGACATCGTGCTACCGTCCCGGCGTAAAATAGTCTTCGTCCACGGCTGCTTCTGGCATCGGCACGCCAACTGCGCGCTGGCGCGGATGCCGAAGTCGCGCAAGGCATTTTGGGGCGCGAAACTGGAAGGCAACCGCTTGCGCGATGGGCGGACGAAAGCGGCCTTGCGGCGTCTTGGCTGGTCGGTGGCGACGGTGTGGGAGTGCCAATTGAACGACATGCCGCGACTGGCAAGGCGATTGCGGCGATTTATCGAGTCTGGAGACGAGGACACATGAAATCCATCGAGTTGTTCGCGGGCATCGGCGGATTGGGCATGGGCTGCGAACTGGCGGGATTCGAACCCTTGGCGGTGATCGAGTGGAACAAGTGGGCTTGCGAGACCTTGCGCGAGAACAAGGAGCGAGGCTATCCGTTGGTGAGCGGTTGGTCCCTGCATGAAGGGGACGTGCGCGACTTCGACTGGAATTGCCTGACCGATACAGTGGATCTCGTGTCCGGCGGGCCGCCCTGTCAGCCGTTTTCACTGGGAGGCAAGCACCGCGCCAACGCCGATCGACGCGACATGTTTCCTTCCGCCGTGGAGTTTGTCAGGCGGCTGCGTCCTCGCGCCTTCGTCTTCGAGAACGTGAAGGGCTTGACGCGTTCATCCTTCGCCAATTACTTCCAGTACATCCAGCTGCAACTTGAATTTCCCGAGGCGACGATCAGGTCGGGCGAAACCTGGGAGGATCATCTGCGACGGTTGCAAGTCGAGAAATCTTCTGGCCGACGTCGCAAGACGGGGCTGACCTACAATGTCGTGACGACCCTGGTCAATGCCGCTGATCATGGCGTGCCGCAGCGACGCGAACGGGTATTCATCGTTGGCTTTCGTTCCGACCTGGGCGTCGAGTGGTCGTTTCCGCGCCCCACGCATGGCTTGGACGCGCTGCTCCATGACCAGTGGGTCACGGGCGACTACTGGCGCAAGCACGGCCTCGAACAACCCGCCGTCCCGGAGCGCTTCGCGCAGCGCGCGCGCATGCTCGCGCAATCCCTGCTGCCACCCGACACCCTGCCATGGCGCACCGTCCGCGACGCGCTAGCGGGGTTACCCGACCCAACATCGGCCGCCGCCCTAGGAATTTCCGATCACCGATTCCAAGATGGAGCGCGCGCCTATCCCGGCCATACCGGCAGCCCACTCGACCTGCCCGCGAAAACCCTGAAGGCGGGAGATCATGGAGTCCCGGGCGGCGAGAACATGATGGTGCGGGATGACGGCACGGTACGCTACTTCACGGCGCGCGAAAGCGCCCGTCTCCAAACATTCCCTGATGGTTTCAAGCTGCATGGCACGTGGTCCGAGGCGATGCGCCAGATCGGCAATGCCGTGCCGGTGATGTTGGCGCGCCGTGTCGCCGCCAGCGTGGCCGAACGCCTCATCGAGAACGAGGCGCGCGCGCTATCGTTGGCCGGAATGGCGAAAAAGGAAAGCGCATGAGCGCGGAGATCATTCCATTCAATCCGCTCGACAAGGCGAATCTCGGCGCCAGCGTGGCGGAGGCGCTGTTGGCGCGTCCCGCCATTCCCTTGGGGGATTTGTCGGAATTTCGCGGTGCCGGCATATATGCCATTTACTACTCGGGCGGCTTCGCGCCCTACGCGCCCATCGCCAGGCTCAATGTCAAGGGTGCCCATCGCATGCCGATCTACGTGGGGAAGGCCGTGCCGGCGGGATCGCGCAAGGGCGGCGTGCTCGACGCGAATCCTGGCAAGGTGCTGTTCAAGCGCCTGTGCGAACACGCGGACAGCATTCGCGCCACGTCGAATTTGCGGATTGAGGATTTCGCTTGTCGCCACCTTGTCGTGGACGACATCTGGATTCCGCTAGGCGAGTCCTTGCTCATCGCGCGATTCTCCCCCTTGTGGAATTCCTTGATCGATGGCTTTGGCAATCACGATCCGGGGAGCGGGCGACATGCGGGCATGCGACCGCGTTGGGACGTGTTACATCCGGGGCGCGCGTGGGCATCCAAGTGCAAGGATCGACAAGAAAACGCCAGCGACATCAAGCGCGAGGTCTTGAATTTCCTGGGGAACATCGCCGGCTGAAAGTCGGCGCTGGCGGGACGGTGGGCGCCGCTCAGTCCGGCGGCGGCGCATCCTCCGGCATCGGCTCCTCGTTCCAGGCGGCGACCTGGTTGGACCAGACCAGGGCGACGTTCTGGCTGTGCATCACCGCCTCGGGCGTCAGCTGCAGGCGGTCGGCGATCGCCTCGACGGCGTCGAAATCGGCCTGTTCCAGTTTTTCGCACAAGGCCAGCAGGTCGCCGAGCGGGCCGGCGCGCTCCAGCAGCGCGGCCTTGACGTCGCTGGCGAGATGCAGCCGCTCGGCGACTTTCTCCATCGGCCAG
>JANJUO010000064.1 GCA_024710535.1 bacterium | reverse complement strand
GAGTATATAATAATGCACGATAGTAAAAATATGGGAATGGATACAATTTGTATTCATGCAGGGCTTAAAGATAATAAGGAAGGAGCAGTTGTTACACCAATTTTCCAAACATCTACTTTTAAATTTCAGAATGCTGATCATGGCGCCAGACTATTCAAAGGCGAAGAGGATGGATATATTTATACAAGAATGAGGAATCCTACTGTTGAAGCAATGGAAGATGCTGTTGCCGCACTCGAAGGTGGATATAAAGCATTGGGTTGTGGCAGTGGGATGGCGGCTGTACATACTCTTTTTGCAACAGTTTTGGCGGCTGGCGATCATATTGTATGTTGTAATGCGGCTTATGGACCAACAATTGTGATTCTCAATGATTTCTTCACTAAATATGGCGTTGAAGTTTCTTTTGTGGATACTTCAGATTTGGATGCCGTTAGAAATGCTATGAAATCGAATACAAAGATGATTTTTGTGGAAACTCCCGGAAACCCAACTTTAGTTATTTCTGATATTGCCGAAATTTCAAAAATCGCAAAGCAATATAATGCAAAATTGGCTGTAGATAACACATTTATGAGCCCAATTTATCAAAGACCTTTCGATTTGGGCGCCGATTACATAATGCACAGTATGACAAAATTCCTCAATGGGCATGCTGATGTTGTTGCCGGTATCATTATCGTAAACAATAAAGAAGATTATACTAAATTCAGAAAAACTTTGAATATGCTTGGTGGAGTAATCGATCCATTTAATTCATTTTTGGTTCATCGCGGAGTTAAAACTTTGGGTATGAGAGTACGTTATCAGGCTGAAAATGCAATGGAAATTGCAAAATATTTAGAAAATCATCCAAAAGTTGAAAAAGTATTTTTCCCGGGCTTGCCTTCGCATCCACAATATGAAATTGGCTTAAAGCAGATGAGTGGTCACGGCTCAATGATTGCAATCGAACTCAAAGGTGGATATGATGCCGGCAAAAAATTAATGGATAATATCACTTTGTTTACTCTTGCCGTAAGTTTGGGTGGCGTGGAATCATTGATTCAACATCCCGCTTCGATGACTCACGCAGGAATGGGCAGAGAGGCACGACTTGCCGGCAATATTACTGATGGCTTGGTACGTATTGCAGTTGGTTGCGAAAATCTTGAAGATTTGATTAAAGCATTAGAAGATGGATTAGCTACAGTATAAAAGCTAATTTCAACAATAAAAAAACCTTCCGAAAAGATGATTCGGAAGGTTTTTTTATAATACATCAGATGTTTGAACTTAATTCCTAACTTTTCCCTAAGTTTTATACACTACACCAAGAGCGTCAATAATTAGCTGTTGATTTTTTTTAAGGGTAACTACTTTTTCAATATTTGTTTTGTCTTCAAATTCAATATGTACTTTGTAAGCTCCCTGTAGCATATTAAGTGCAGTTGTTGCACTAATACCAATTGGCTTCAATTTGAATTCCAAATATGATAATATCGTATAAGCCAAATAGCAGATTTTGATATGAGTTTTTATATTTTCCAATTTCCAAGCTTGTAGTGGATGCAATGATATTGGTCCTTTTACTTTCTTGAAACTCCTTTCAACTATATCTTTATCAAAATAGTATTTAACTGCTTCTTTGTCTGTTATTGATAAATTATGATATATCAATGAATATCCAAAATACTTATTTACTCGGTTATTTTCTGTTTTATCAAAATATTTTTCCCGCTGAGATATTTCTATTGCAGGATTAAATATGGCTACCAATCTACCTTTTTGATAGTCAAATCCATTTATATAAACTTTTGTATTCTTTAATTCTAACTGACATTGTTTTGTGAATATCTCATCTCTCTTGATTTTTGCAAGGTATTCATTCCCGATTTTGCTTGTCATTCGGATTCCCATTATCCCTTTTAAATTATATTCATGAAGATTGTTTAAGTTGTTTTGACTGCTAAATCCTCTATCAACAACAATTGAATCATAACCATAGATTTTTAAATCATTTATCATATCTAAAAAAATATTCATATTGCTGATATTACCTTCATAAGTTTTGTGCATTATAGGAAATCCATTCTTGAATGTAACAGCCAGAGCGATTTGAATCAACTTATCATATTTACCATCCTTGCCACGCCTTGATTTCCAATCGGCATCCTTACCATTAAAGTAAGTATCTGTTACATCAAGAACTGCAATCCGATTATCATCCTCAAATGCCCTGAATTTCTCCGATAACATCTTTTCGTATATTGCAAAATCAATTTCGCTAAACTTTTCGATTGCTGAGTATAGGTCTTTTGTTGATATTTTTTTTATATTCAATATATTTGCTATTTCTGTTTGCTCAACCCATTCCGGCATCTTATAAACGCTAACCTTCTTGATGAGATGTGAATAAATCAGTGCAAGTATGTATTTTGAAGAGTTAGCCAATATATCGTTAATCTCTAAATGTTTGGAAATAGTGTCAATGGTTAAAATATCAAGATATTGGGTTACTTTGTTAATATTGAAATCCAATTGTTTGGTTTTTTTGGGAATAACCTTTCCATCTTCTTCTTTGCCGATATATTCGATAACTCTCTGCTTGACTTTACCGTCTTGCCTATAACTTTCAACTTTAGCAAGATAAACGCTATTTCCTTTTTTAATTTTACGAATAAAACTCATAACATCCTCAAGTAATGCATAAATATACATTACAAAAATACAAAAAAAAATCCTTGAATACAAGGACTATTTTGATTTTTTAGCTGTGTAGTGTATATTTTTAAGGGAAAGTTAGGT
>JANJUO010000056.1 GCA_024710535.1 bacterium | reverse complement strand
GTATTCCCTTATTTTTACTTGTTAATGGTAAAGCAATAACTTTTGAAGCCATACTTTTGTTGAATTCATTTACAGATAAAATTAATGCAGGTCGAATTCCTGATTGTTCCCTTCCAATTGTTGGATTGAAATCAACCAACCATAAATCACCACGATTAATATTCATCATCAATTCCGTCCATTAATGTGTTTTCATATAAATTTAAATCATCTTGGTCAGCAATATTTTCACTTTCCGAATATGCAATATTACATTTTTCCCAAAATATTTTTTTCTTGTAATCTTGCAAACTATCATAAATCAACTTTTGTTGGGATATATTAGATAACAAGCATAGATCTTTAATCAATTTGTGGGTTGATTCGGGAATTTTTATTGTAGTATAATTCATAACTACCCCATTAATGATTTTAAAATATATTCACGCATACTGATATCCGGTATTTCAAATTTTCAAAAAAAAATATTCAAAAAAAATTCAAATCAACTTTTGATTTCAACGCCACCGAAAGCAACTGAGCAATTAAGCACTACTTTTGGCTTAATCATATTCAAATCATAAATTGGGTATGATTTGTTTTCGATTCCTCCAAAAATTGGAGTGCCAATAATTATTATTTCCCAATTTGGTGGGACATATAAATCCACTCCGCCAAATGCAACATTAAGTTCAATTTGGGCGCCCTCTTCGGCAATCATTGCGCCTCGCAAATCAATTTCTGCACCGCCAAATGCAACTGAAATCGTACCACCTTTGAAATTTCGATTTGTAATGGTTTCTTTAACGCCACTAAAAGCAACAGAGACCTTAAGATTTTCTCCAACTTTTTCTTCTAAATTACTTTTTTTTGATTTTTTTAAAATCATTGATAAACCGATAATAACTAAAAGTAATGGCAGAAAAATTTCCCAAAAATTGACAAAACCAAATTGGTCAAGTTGGAAAACTACTCCAATTGAAACAATTGTTAGTCCGGTAAGAATTGAATGCCGGTTGTTCGAGAGATGGAAAACTCCAACACCAATAATAATTAGGGGCCAATAATCCCAAATACTTCCAATTTGGATATAACCAAACTGCTGAATCATCATCAAAATGCCGAAAATTATCAGCGCCACACCAAAAAAATATTTCCCTTTCATTTTTATTTCCCTTTGTATCTTATACAATTTGCAATTTAATTAAAATAATTATATGTTAAAAACATTTTATTGTTTATTTTTGCTACTTATTTTTTAATTCATAACAAAAATAAAAAATTATGAACTCAAATGATATAAACGAAATAATTGAAAAAGAGTTTCGAATACTTGATAAAGGATTTGTAAGACTGATAGATATTATGGGAAGCGATGCATCAATCGTGCAGGCGGCGCGCGTTTCTTATGGTAAAGGAACAAAATCCGTCAGTGAAGATAAGTCACTTATTCGCTACTTAATGAGAAATAAACATACATCTCCATTCGAGATGGTGGAATTCAAATTTCATGTTAAATTGCCGATTTTTGTAGCACGACAATGGATTCGTCATCGTACTGCAAATGTAAATGAGTATTCAGGCAGATATTCCGAAATGAAAGATGATTTTTATTCACCTGAAATTGAGCAAATCAGACCGCAAAGCCAAAGTAATAAGCAGGGGAGAGCCGATGAATCTTTTTCTGATGAGAAATCAAATGCAATTGCAAGCCGCATTTCTGAATATCAATCCAATTCATTCGCAGAATATAATTCTCTTTTGAATGAAGGACTTGCGCGTGAACTCGCAAGAATCAATTTACCTGTTTCGAATTACACAGAATGGTATTGGAAAATTGATCTGCATAATTTATTTCATTTCTTAAGATTGAGAATGGATCATCACGCTCAATATGAAATTCGTGTTTATGCCGAACAAATTGCTGAAATTGTTAAAATGGCTGTTCCACTTGCATATTCTGCTTTTGAAGATTATGTATTGAATGCGATTTCATTTTCGGGAGTGGAATTAAACATTTTGAAACAAATGATGAATGATTACGAATTGACAAAAGAGAATTTGGAAAATTTCGGAATTAAGGGCAGAGAATATTCCGAATTTCTTGAAAAAATTGAAAAGATTAAACGTATATAATTTTGTATGAAAAAAACAATTAAGATAGTTCTTTTAGTATTCATTTTGAATTTTGGATTTTCGTTTGCCAGTGATGAATTTATTAATAATTTCAAAATCAAACGCGGACTTGAAGTTCTGAAGAGTACTAATAAATGGCATATTACCGGTCAAATTGAACGGAAAAAAGATATATTTTTCTCTTTTAATGTATATATGATTTTGCCTGATTTGCTCAGAATGGATGCCGAAGGCAAGATTTCAAGCGAAAAAGCAGTTTATGATGGCACAAAAGGTTGGGTTAGATCTAATCAATTTATGCCAATGCCAATGAATAATGAAGTGATTACAGACATCTTACGATTTAGGAATTTGGTTTGTAGCCCGATTTTTGAAGATAGTATAAGCAAATTCAATTTCAAATTCATCAAAACAGAAAAAATTGAAAATGTGGATTGTAGCGTTTATACTGCAACCGATTCCAAAGGAATTACATCTGATTTGTATATTTCTGAAAAAGATACTCAACTCTTAAGATATACTGTTATTGAGCCTTTTCAGGGATTTGATGTATTGGCAGATTATTATTTTTATGATTATAAAGTTGTGAATGGAGTTGAAATTCCATTCAAAACAGAAATTTATTTTGCTGAAGAAAAAATTGTAATAGTTTTGGAAAATGCTATTCAGCAGAGCGAACTTAGAGAATTCGATTTTAGAAAACCTTAATTTATTTATTTTTGGAGTATTTTTAATGTTAAAGAAAATATTTTTTGCAATTATGATGATTGCAATCACAGCAACTACGTATTCACAAAATTGCGATATTTTGGAGCAAGTAGTTAAGGCATCTGGCGGTAGAGAAAAACTTAATTCTGTCAAATCTACTTATGCCGAAATCAAAACAAAAGTTGTGCAAGGGCAAGAAATGGAAATGATGATGAAGATGTGGACAAAAGGCGACAACAAGTTCTATATGGAACAAGACATTATGGGAATGACAATGAAGATTGGTATAGATGGAAACAAAGGATGGATGGTTAATCCAATGGCTGGCGGCACTCAAGACCTCCCAGCTGATCAATTAGGTGCAATCAAAAATCAAAATAAAAGATCTGCCGGATTTGGTTTATTTAGCGATTGGAAAGAGCAAGGCTATAAATGTGAAGATTTGGGCGTTGTTGACATTGATGAAAAAAAATGTACAAAAGTAAAAGTTACAGAAAAAGACAATAGCGTTGTTACTTATTATATTGATGTGATTACAAATTTAATTCATAAATTCGAATCCAGCGAACAAGGAATGAATATTGCTGTTTATTTCAAACAATATCAGAAAAAAGACGGTATGTTTTATCCGAAAAAGATGGAAACACACGTAAATGGTTCACTTGCCGCTACTATGGATTTCATCAAATTTGAAACTAATATCGATATTGATGACGCTAAATTCAAAAAGCCTTAATTTTATAGAAAATAATTAGTTGATTAAAACGAGTTTATACTTTTGTATAAATTCGTTTTTTTATTTTTATTTGAAATTAATTTTTTAAAAAATCAATAAATTCTCTTGGGGTTTAATTAAATGAAAATTGAAGTAGTAATGCCCAAAATGGGCGAATCCTTGCAGGAAGGAACAATTATTAAATGGCTGAAAAGTGTTGGCGAAATTGTTGAACGAGATGAAATGATTCTCGAAATCTCAACAGACAAAGTTGATACAGAAGTTCCTTCTCCTAATGCAGGAAAAATTGTTGAATTAGTTTATGGCGAAGGCGATACCGTTGAAGTTGGTACTGTGATTGCAATTATCGAAACTGATGTTAATGCACAAGTATCTGCACCGGCACCAGCTCCTGTTGCAGAACCAGTTGCAGCGCCGACTCCTATTGTTGCAGAACCAGTTGCTCCGGCTCCGGTAGTTACAGCAACTCCTGTAGTTAGTGGTGGCGCCCTAACTGATGTTGTGATGCCGAAAATGGGCGAATCTCTTCAGGAAGGCACAGTTATAAAATGGCTCAAAAAAGTTGGCGAAACAATCGAACGCGATGAAATGATTTTGGAAATCTCAACTGATAAAGTTGATACCGAAGTTCCATCTCCTGTTGCCGGTTTATTAGCTGAAATTATCGTTCCAGAAGGTGAAACAGTTGAGGTTGGTGCAGTAATTGCACGTATATCAACAGGTGGATCTGTTTCAGCGGCTCCTGCTGTTGCTACAGTTGCACCCGTAGCAGTTGTAACTCCTGCTCCGGTTGCTGCCCCTGTTGTTGCTACACCTGCCCCTGTTGTTGGCTCAACAATGCAAATACCAGCGCGCAAAGGCGAAAAATTCTTCTCCCCTGTTGTAAAAAACATTGCTGAAGAAAACAAAATTTCATTGGAAGAATTAGAAACTGTTGTTGGTACTGGCGATGGTGGTAGAATTACAAAAGATGATCTATTGAAATATATTGCAACTCGCGGAACTGTTGTTCCTGCTGAAATCAAAACTGTTGCTCCTATAGCAGTATCGGCTCCAGCTCCTGCACCAGCACCAAAACCAGCTACTCCTGCAGCTGCTCCAAAAGCAACACCAATGACTGCAAAAGCACCAAGTTACTCTTTTGGTGGCGATGATATTGAAGTAATTCCAATGGATAGAATCAGGCAGTTGATTTCCGAGCACATGGTTTATTCAAAACATACTTCAGCACACGTAACAAGCGTTGCAGAAGTTGATGTAACAAATATCGTTCGGTATCGCGAAAAATTCAAAGATTCATTCGAAAAGAAAGAAGGATTCAAACTTACTTACACTCCATTTTTTGCGAAAGCGGCTATTGACGCAATTAAGCAATTCCCAATGGTTAATGTAAGTGTTGATGGCAAAAATATTATTCGCCATAAGAGAATCAATCTTGGAATGGCAACTGCTCTCCCTGACGGTAATTTAATTGTTCCGGTTATCAAAAATTCAGAAATTTTGAATATCACGGGTATTGCAAGAGCAATTTATGATTTGTCAAGTCGTGCAAGAAACAAAAAATTATTGCCTGATGAAATTCAAGGCGGTACTTTTACAGTTACTAATGTTGGTACATTTGGCACATTGTTTGGCACTCCGGTAATCAATCAGCCACAGTGCGGTATATTTGGCGTGGGTGCAATCAAAAAACGCCCAATGGTAAAGGAAATTGATGGAAATGATTTGATCTTGGTTCGTCACATGATGTATGTATCCATTACTTACGATCATAGAGTAATTGATGGAATGCTTGCTGGTCAAACACTTGCCGCAATGGTAAAATCACTTGAATCAATGAACGAAAGCAATATTGTTCTTTAATTCAATTTAGAAATCAAAAAAAAGTGCTTCCGATTTTTTCAGAAGCACTTTTTTTTATCTAAATTTACACTAACTATCTATTTATGATAAATTTCTTATGTTTAATTTGATTTCCTGATTTCAACATCAATAAATACATTCCGCTTGGCAATTCAGAAACATCAATAGATGATGAGTATGTTCCAGGATTCAAATATTCATTGCTAATATTAGAAACGTTATCGCCAATAGAATTAATTATGCTTAATTCAACATTTCCAGTGTTCAAAACTTCAAATCTAATTTCTGCATTAGAACTTACCGGATTAGGATAAATCCCTGTTATATCAAAAGTATTTGCATTATTGCTAATTTCTTCAACAGACATAAAATAATCAACAAATGCTGTAAAATTACCTTCTGGAGCACTTATTGGATGATAAGCAATTTTGCCGTTATTAGTTTCTGCTTTGATGTAATAATGAATTGTATCATTTTGATTTGGGAATTCTGATGCACTAATTTCTGCATAAAACTTGCCATCTTTTTCAATCATTTCAATAGAATTTAATTTTTCTAAATCATTTTTTTGCCAATACAAAGTAGCTTTTTTGATTCCACTATGGTTTTTGATTTCAGCAACAAATTCTAATGTATTAGGAACAGGTTTGATTCTTCCTTTGTATTTTTTATGTGCCCAATGAACAGGATTTTCGGCAGGAATTTGCATAGTTACGCAGTGAATTGCACCGCCCAATGGTGATAATGACCTTACATCAATTGGGTAAATTTTATATCCGTTCAACTCTTTTTTCATATATTCAACTGCTTTTGCATCTGCAACTTTGTTGCCACTTGTATTATCAGAATAAATTGGCATAATGAATGTTTTGTTTACAGTTAAGCCATTGATATAGTTTCTTGCATCAGAATTGAAATTATAGCAACCGATTGGATTATATGTTCCATCATCTTTAGTTGGAATTGGCACATTTACAAAATGATAAGATTCGTCAGTAAATGCTTTCAAATTGCTCAAAACTGCTCTATTATTGTTGATTATTGTATAATCCGGAAACGAATCAACCTTGAATTGGGCAGGAAAATTTGCAATCATAAATGTTTCGTCATCAATCATTTTCAAATATAAATCCACATGCCCAGTTCCACCATCGCAATATAAATGATCAAGAATAGAACTGCGTTCTGCAGCAAAATATTTTTTCATATCCGAATCAACAAGTGCTTTCGACATCGGAGCTTTATAATTATAGCCGGGACCATATTGATCTGCATTATTTCCATAAATCACTGATGAATAAAAAATATTATTATGACCATCAATAATGAAATTACCGCCTTCAGTTTCAACATTGGTATTCCATAATTTAGCATTCATTTTGTTTGCCATAAATTGTGGAAACATATTATCTATAGGGCGACCCGGATAATATTGAGCATTCACAAATCCAAGAGTGTCGCCTTCGCCATAATACATTCCATAAGGACCAAAATCACGCATCCAAAAAGCATTTTCACCGTCAGGATCGGTAATAAATTTATAATTATACAAAGTAACGCCAACGCTTTGCAAATACATTTTCAAATAAATTGTATCTTGTGGAGCTGCAACTCTTATCCATGCCTGAGCTTCGGGCTGAATAGCATCAACTAATGCCGCCCAAACAGGTGGATATGGGCTATCTTCAAACAAATCAAGCATCCAAAATGCAATAGGTACTAATTCTTCGGTTTGAGTTGCAGGATTCCATAAAATCCCAACTCCAGGGGTGAACGCATCCACCCAATTTGTATCTTTATCGAATGCATAAGAGGGCCAAGAAATCAATACTGCCTGAACTTCTTCAAACTCACCGGGCACTCTGAAAGATGTAGGTAAAGGACCTGCATCTTGCAAAAAGCCTTCAGTTTTTGTATTTATTTCTAATGATTGAAATTTTTGAATTAACTCTTTATCCGCTTGAGTTGGGCGTTTTGGAGTTTGCATTTTTATAAAATCTTCTTTTGTAAACGTACTGAATTTATTTTGAATTGCTTTCCTAAGTTCACTATGATTTTCAGCAAAAGAAAAATTCAAAGATAAAGCCAAAATTAAAAAAATACTAAAAATTAAACGCATAAAAAACCTATAAAATAAATAAAATTTTAAAAATAAATATTCTCAAATATAAATACACATTAAAAGGCAAAAAGTTACAGAATATTCATAAAACATTGCAATTTTGTGTAATAAACATTGCAATTGATTAAATTCTGGTAAATACTCAGCCCAATTAAACAAATTTACGGTTTCGGTAATTTCTCATAATTGATAATTAAATAATAAATAAAATTCCTTGAAATTCCCGTGGGTATTTTAAAGAAATTTCATTTTTGTAAATATCTGTAATTTGAATTAATCAATCGATATTGCTATTCAATTAACAGTGTAATCAACAAAATTAATTCAGCTGAATAGTTTTAATATTTTTCAGCAAGATAAATCAAATACTTCTGAATATTCAATTAAACTTTCATATTTTTTAATACATACGAAAGTTCACGTTGGGTATCTTCCAATGAAACTGAAACTACTTTTGTATCTGAAATTGTGGATGTAAAACTCGTATCGCCATTCCAGCGCGGAATCACATGAAAGTGCAAATGATCGGGAACTCCTGCTCCTGCGGCACGTCCAAGATTTGCCCCAACATTAAATCCGTGAGGTTTATAAATAGATTCAAGCCCGGCAGAAACATTTTTGATTGCTTTAATAATGTCAAACATTTCCACTTCGCTCAAATCCTGCAAATCGCCAATATGCCTAAGAGGAGCAATCAAAGTATGCCCATTATTATAAGGAAATTTATTCAAAATTGCAAAGCAGTATTCAAATCTTGCCACAACAAGCAAGTCCTCATCTTTTTCGGGATTATTTACGGCATTACAAAAAAAGCATCCTTCGCTATTGATTGAGTCATCTTTGAATGAACCTATATATTTTGAGCGCCATGGCGACCATAATATTTCCATTTCAGTATTCCATTATTTTATATAATAAATAAAATTAACAATATCGCCATCTCTCACTTTCTCCAATTCTTCCATTGAATCAGTGTAACTACAAATCAATGTTCCATTTTTGAAATTAATTAAGTCGATACTGCTTGATGTTTCTTTTGTTATTCTTTTTAGTGATTTAATTAATCTTTCGCTTTTTACAAAGTAAATATGATATTCATAACGATAGCCCTCTGTTGACGCATCTAATTTTTCTATAGATTTGATTTGAGCATCGATTTGAACATTTATTGGAATTTCTGCAGGAAAAGAAGATGATTGTTGGTTGAAATTTAATAAATTTGTTAAATCTAAAAATTTTTCAAGTTTTTCCTTTTCAACAATTGACGAAATGATTATTTCGATCGAAGAATTGATATTCATTGCCAAAAGTCTCAAAAGAGAATTATTGTTGAATGTAAAAAATTTGGCTTTATTAGATTTGAATTCATAATCCTTCAAATTATCAACTTTTCCTGTAGGACTTAATGGGTCAGTGAAATTAGAGAAATTATAAACGTTAATAAAAAGTGATTTTTTTGTTTTCATATCAACAAAAGCGGCTTGATAATAAGATTCACTATTTTCTGATTCTAAAAATGTGAAGTTTTCGTATTTGATTTTCTTCATAAATGAATCGAATTCATCAAAAGAAATTGTTCTAACATTTTCAGCAAATAAACTAATGCCGAAAATCAAGAAAAATAAAACTAACTTTTTCATAAAACTACATAATTTATTTGAAAATTGACTTGGATTCGTTCCAAATTTCATCCATTTCTTCAAGAGTCATATCATCGAGATTTCTATTCATTTCAATAGCACGCTTTTCGATAAATCTGAATCTTTGAGTGAATTTATTATTGGTTAAATGCAATGCTTCTTCGGCAACAATTCCGTAATGTCTTGCCGTATTTACAATTGCAAAAATAAAATCGCCCAATTCTGCACGTGCTTTTTCTTTATTTTCAACTTCTAATTCGTGCTTTAATTCGTTTAATTCTTCATATACTTTATTCCAAACATCATCTTTATTGTCCCAATCAAATCCAACGCGTGAAACCTTGTGCTGAATTCTCTCGGCTCTCAATAATGCAGGCAAAGTATTTGGAACTCCTGAAAGAACGGATTTATCTTTATCTCCGGATTTCTCTTTTTGTTTGATTTTTTCCCAATTTCCGAGAACTTCAAATTGATCTTTAACAACATCATCACCAAAAACATGAGGATGTCGAGTAATCATTTTATGTGAAATTTTTTCGATAACTGTTTTCAAATCAAATGCCTCTCTCTCCTCTGCCATAACGGAGTGCATAACAATATGCAAAAGCAAATCGCCTAATTCTTTGCTAAAATCAACATCATCTTTTTCGTAAATGGCATTAATTGCCTCGTAGGTTTCTTCGACCATTAATTGGGCAATAGATTCGTGAGTTTGCTCTCTATCCCAAGGGCATTCTTTTCGCAAAATTCTTACAATTTCAACAAATGCTTCAAATTGCTCAAAAACATTATCCGGATTCTTTGCAACCGGAATTTCAATTTTATTATTCATTACAAAAGTTCTTTATTTTTTATAAATTAGCGGCTCGCATTGGCATTGCTTTGCAACGACAGTACGAGCAGATTCTGCGGATTGTTTGGATGTATAATTCCCGATTACAACCGCATACATAGTTTTTCCTTGCACTTTCTTCTCAACAATTTCAGTACGTAATCTCAGTTTGAGAAATCTTGCTTTTTCGCTTTCGGCTGTTGCTTTATCTTTATAAATACCAACCTGCAAGCCCCAGTTTACATCTGCTTCTTCAGTGGTTTTTGGCTTTGCTTCAGGAGTATTATCCTTCTCTGCAATTTCCTTCGTGTGTATTGGAGGTTCGGCAGATAGTCCAAGTATTTCTCGTTCTTTTCTGTCTTGCTCTTTTGCTTTAATTGGATTAACAGTCGATTTTTTCGAGAAATTTGAATAATTAATCGCAGAGCGAACTATATCGACAGCCGGACTCAAAAATGGAGATGTTGAATGTTTTTTTCGAAATTGGCTCAACTCATCTTCCGCTTTCTGAATATCACCCATAATAGCATAATACTGAATAATTCTCCAATAAGAATCATCGGCAAAATCGCTATTTGGAAATTCTTTGATAATTCTTTTATATACTTCTATTGCAAGAAGTGCATCCTCAATTACAGACGCATGCAAAAACTTTACTCCCGGATCATCCGGAAATTTTGCAAGTAAATCAGGTATTTCATTACGAACTTCATCGAATTTACCTTCAGTTGATAATTTGATTAATCTGGAAACATCCTCTTTTTGAGAATACAGATTGAAACTCGAAATGAATATAGCAACTATAATGATAATTAAATTTTTCACTTTTCCCCCTTGTGTAAATTTTATCAAGTTAAAATTAACAAAAAAAATCGTAAATACATAGACATTTTTTAATTAATTTTTTCATCAAATTGAGTTCTTTATATAGTCATAAAATTCAAATACAAAAAATATATCAGTTTGCTTCTAAAAAAAAATATTCTATTCGAAAATGTTACATGATACTTAACCAAAAAGCTATAATTCCTTAGAAGTCTATTGATAAAGTAAATATTTTAACAAACAATATTTTGCAAATAGATTATACCAAGTTGCATTCAAATATATAATCAAAAATGATTTTATTTCTACAATGCAATTTTTTGAAGAAAATCAGCAAATCAAAGCCTGTCATTTCGAACCGCAGGTGAGAAATCCATAATAATCAATACAATAATTGATTCTGGATTCCTCTCTACGGTCCTAATGAACACTGCACTGCTGTTGTTGATGCAAAGGTATGTAATATATGAACTTATGCTGTTGCGACTATTTCATATCCAAGTTCCTTTGCTTTTTTATTTAAATTTTTCAACATGATTTCTTTGTACTTTTCTTCATATTTTTTTAAACCATTTTCGACATATTCTAATCCATTAACCATAAAGCGATAAAATAATACTGCTATTTTTCTTGCTGTGGCTTTGTTTGCTACCTTAAATCCGTGCTTGGATTTTATTCTATTATAAAATCCTTTAAGTGCAATATGTTTGCTATTTGCAATACTATAGGCACATTCTCTAAATATTTGTCCTGCTTTTGTTTTGGATGATATTCTTTTATTTCGACTCATTTTACCTGACTGTTTCTTTCTTGGACTTAATCCTAACCAACTGGTAAATTGTTGCTCAGTTGCCCATTTGCTTAAATCTGTTCCCAATTCTGCAATAAGCTTTAGTATGGTTTTATCGCTCAA
>JANJUO010000047.1 GCA_024710535.1 bacterium | reverse complement strand
ACCGCAACCACTATCGAGCATAGAAAAAGTTGATGGTATAATTGCTCCCTTTTGTAATAATTTATATACTGCCAAATTTTTTAAAGATGAGCAAAGTTCATTTTTATTAACGAATATCTCAGGAAATTCTCCAAATAGAGTTTTTACAGTTCAATATAAAAATTTCTATATTGATGGAAGCCAATCAAAATCAATTCTCCTTAATTTTCAGATTAAATTGTTTGAAGAATCCGGAGATATTGAATTTGTTTATGGTAAAATTGGTAAATCAGGTGATTTCAGTGTTTCTGGACAGGTTGGCTTAAGGGGTGGCGATTACCACGATTATAACAATAGATCTACAATGAATGATTGGATAAATACAACAAAAGGAAACATCAATACAGACTCCATTATTTGTACTCCTAATAGTTTACCTCCTATAGGACTTACTTATAGATGGACGTTGACTCCATCATCCGTTGATTTAAACCAATCAGAATTGTCCACATTTTCAATGGAAATTACACCAAATATTTCTTCAAATGAAATAAATATTCACTATAATGTTCCTAAAAAATCAATGGTTTTCATTGAAATATATGATTTATTAGGCAATAAATTGCAAACAGTGGAGCAAGGTAGTTTGTTTGCTGGAGATTATGATACTAAATTGAATATCCAAAGCTTAAATCAGGGTACATACAATTGTGTTTTAAGATGTGGGAATGAATTGATAACAAAGAAGTTTATTGTAATGAAGTAACATTTATACAAAATTGAAAATTAAATATATATAATTAAAATATTTTGGAAATATCGGATGTCTTCTAATCACTTACCCTTCCGAAGGTTTCGAACCTTCGGAAGGGTATGCTTATTTTTGGGAAATAATTGGATGCCTGGAACCAAATTCTTCTACCAGAGATTTTCATAATTTTGCATTCTCGCAAAACGCAAATATAACAAAAAATCAATTACTTACATCTTCTCCAATAATTCCAATACAGGCATCTCCATTTTCGAAAATGCAAACCATTTTTTTCCAAGATCTTTCAACGATGCACCCAAATGATAGACTTCAGTTTCATCTATAATCAGAAATCTATCGTGACTTTTGCTAAATTCTTTCCTGTCTTCCGCATAAAAAAAATAAAACGTTGTAAGTTATTGAAAAATAGAAAAGAAATTTGGACGGTTGGGTGTCCCACCTTATATTTGTAAATTTTTCGCCTATGTTTATCAGAAAAAAGCAGAATAAATCCGGAAGTATCTCAATCCAGATTATATCAAAGGTTAAGAATAAATACAAATTAGTCAAATCTATTGGTAGTTCAAAAGATCAGAACGAAATCGAAAAGCTTGTTGAACTTGCAAAAGTAGAAAAATCCAAATTAGAATCTCAGGAATCAATGTTTATTTTTGAAAAAGACAGTATGCTTTTGGAGTATATTTCCAACATTAGCAATAATCAAGTTAAAACAATTGGTCCGGAACTGGTTTTTGGTAAAATTTATGATAAAATCGGTTACAACAAAATCCCAAACAGCTTATTTCGCCACTTAGTAATATCAAGATTGTCATTTCCATTAAGTAAATTAAAAACAACAGAATATTTATACATGTATCAGGGAATTGAAGTAAATGTAGATAAAATCTATAGATTTATGGACGAATTATCTGATAAATACAAATCAGAAGTAGAGCAAATAAGTTTCAATCGCACAAAAGAACTATTAGGTGGAAAGATTGGAATAGTCTTTTATGATATGACTACGCTTTATTTTGAGGCATCTGAGGAAGATGATTTTCGTAAAACCGGTTTTAGCAAAGATGGTAAGCACAGCAATCCTCAAATATATTTAGGATTACTTGTTGGTTTAAATGGCTATGCAATCGGCTATGATATATATGAGGGAAATATTTTTGAAGGCAACACATTCATTCCATTTATAGAGCGAATATGTGGGAAATTTGACATCAATAAACCGATTGTGGTAGCAGATTCCGGTCTTTTGAGCGGCAAGAATATTGCATACCTTAAAAAACTTGGCTATGAATATATAATTGGTGCAAGAATCAAAAATGAAAGTACAGAATTAAAAAATTCAATAATTACATTAGAAAAATCAGAAAAGATTATTCATGAACTCAAACGCAAAACCGACGACAGACTGCTAATCACTTATTCTGAATCGCGGGAAAAAAAGGATAAAAAAACAAGAGAGAAAGGCTTGAAACGGCTTGAAAAAAGAATAAAGAATAATCAGTTGAGCAAAAAAGACATTAACAACAAAGGTTACAATAAATATTTAAAAATGAAAGGTGAAATCACAGTTGAAATAGATTATGATAAGTACAATTCAGATGCAGCATGGGATGGCTTGAAGGGATATGTAACAAATACAAAACTAACGAGTAAAGAAGTAATTGCCAATTATAGTAATTTATGGCAAATTGAGTATGCTTTCAGAATGTCAAAATCAGATTTGCGTATCAGACCAATATATCATAGAAAAAGAGCGAGAATCGAAGCCCACATTTGTATTTCATTTGCTGCATATTCAATATATAAAGATTTAGAAAGAGCATTGAAATTGAATAATTCGGAAATATCAATAAGAAATGCTTACGAATTAACACAAAATATTTATCAAGTTGAAATATTGTTGCCGGAATCTAAATCAATCCAGAAAATTATGTTAAAACTATCTGAAAAACAGCAAGAATTACTGAAAATTGTTAATCAAACTTTTTAGGTGTCCCAATGCGGAAAACAGGACCCAAATGATAGACTTCAGTTTCATCTATAATCAGAAATCTATCGTGACTTTTGCTAAATTCTTTTATTTCGAAATTGCCGTATTGATCATTTGCTTTTGCTATGTCTAATGATAATTGTTTGCTGATTGTTTTTGTGAGAAGTGTTACTTTTATGGATTTCTCTTTCTTTGATAATATTGTTAAAGTATTGTCATCTATATAGTTATCGATTAATACTATGCTTTGCTTGGCGGAACGAACTATATCGGAAACTAATTTATATGCATCAAATACTTGTCCATCATAAAATATGCCTTGGGTGGGAAGAGATTTTGTATTTATTTGAAAATCAATTTTTTCTACCTTATTTTTTAATTCTTCTACATCATATTCTAATCGATTCATTCTTACATTAAATGCGTAACCCTTTAATAAATAGTCTTTTAGTACTTGTGTTGCCCAAATTCGGAATTGAGTGCCCTGCTTGGATTTCACTCGGTAGCCAACTGAAATAATTACATCCAAATTGTAATATTCAATTTTTCTTTTTACACTCCTTTTCCCTTCTTTTTGAACTGTCAAGGATTCCTTGACAGTTGAAATTCTTTCTAATTCACCTTCTTTAAAACAATTGTTTATATGTAAACTGATATTTTGCTTACTTTGATTAAATAATGTTGCCATTTGTTGTTGTGTTAACCATACGGTTTCTTCCTCTATTCTTACTTCAATATGTTCAGCAACTTCATTTGGACGGTATAATATTATTTCATTTAACATTTTTTAAATTTTTCATTATCAAAAAAAAACAAATTTACAAAAATAATTAGCAATTACTTACATCTTCTCCAGCAATTCCAATACAGGCATCTCCATCTTCGAAAATGCAAACCATTTCTTACCAAGATCTTTCAACGATGCACCCAAATGATAGACTTTTGTATCGTCAATAATCAGAAAGCGGTCATGACTTTTGCTAAATTCCTTGATTTCGAAATTGCCGTATTGATCATTTGCTTTTGCTATGTCCAATGATAATTGTTTGCTGATTGTTTTTGTGAGAAGTGTTACTATTATGGATTTCTCTTTCTTTGATAATATTGTTAAAGTATTGTCATCTATATAGTTATCGATTAATACTATGCTTTGCTTGGCAGAGCGAACTATATCTGATACCAATTTATATGCATCAAATACTTGTCCATCATAAAATATGCCTTGAGTGGGAACTAATTGCTTACTTTCCATTGCATCAAAAAGTATTTCAAATTTTTTATCACTTTCCAATTGCTTTAATTCGATTCTATCTAAACGATGCGATAAAGTAGAAAAAGTAATCAAATATTTTCTCATTTCAACAAATGCTTGCATTATAGCAATGCTTACTTGAATTGCCGTATCGCTATGTAACACCGATGAAAGCATTGCAATTCCTTGTTCAGTATAAGCATGTGGATTAACTGTTGAATGCTTTAGATGAACCAACCGGTCGCAATTTGCGACCAGTTCATTTTTCTCTTCTAAAGTTAGTTGGAATCTAAATTGTTCAGGGAATCTATCAATATTTCTACGCACTTGTTCGTTCAATCTTTTTGGAACAACTCCGTACAATTCCGCTAAATCTCGGTCAATCATTACTTGTTTATTCCGAATATTGAATATACGATCCGTGATATTTTCGTTATATAAAATTATGTGATTGCTAATAAAAAATCCCCAATTTCTTCATTTTCAAATTACAAATATAAAAATCATATCTCAATTTTCAAATATTATTTTAATCTACATCTTCTCCAGCAATTCCAATACAGGCATCTCCATCTTCGAAAATGCAAACCATTTCTTACCAAGATCTTTCAACGATGCACCCAAATGATAGACTTCTATTTCGTCGATTATCAGAAAGCGGTCGTGGCTTTTGCTAAATTCCTTGATTTCGAAATTGCCGTATTGATCATTTGCTTTTGCTATGTCTAATGATAATTGTTTACTGATTGTTTTTGTGAGAAGTGTTACTTTGATGGATTTCTCTTTCTTTGATAATATTGTTAAAGTGTTGTCATCTATATAGTTATCGATTAATACTATGCTTTGCTTGGCAGAGCGAACTATATCGGAAACTAATTTATATGCATCAAATACTTGTCCATCATAAAATATGCCTTGAGTGGGAACTAATTGCTTACTTTCCATTGCATCAAAAAGTATTTCAAATTTTTTATCACTTTCCAATTGCTTTAATTCGATTCTATCCAAGCGTTGAAATATATTCGCATTCTCAATCAAAAATTTACGCATTGATACGAAGGCACGCATAATTAATAAACTTACTTCAATTGCTCTATCGCTTGTGAGTACAGACGAAAGCATCGCAACTCCTTGTTCTGTAAAAACATAAGGTTTAGCACCACCTAGATATTTTTGATGGTATCACAGATTGTGATACCATGAATTCAATTTCATTCTCTTCTAAAACAAACATAAAATCATGCGGGAAACGTTCTAAATTTCGCTTAACTGACTGTTTTAATGCACGTGTTTCTACGCCATAAAGCACCGCCAAATCCCTATCCAACATCACTTGTACTCCACGTATTGTGAAGATTTTGCTTTTTATATCATCAACTAATAATAATTATGTACTCATTTTCTTAATTTATTATTCTCACAAAATGCAAATATAACAAAAAATCAATTACTTACATCTTCTCCAATAATTCCAAAACAGGCATCTCCATCTTCGAAAATGCAATGTATAAAAGACATCGGATGTCTGGAGGTAACATAGTCTAATTAATACATTATTATTTATAGCTACTAATTATTGCAATTATTCAGATAGAATAAAATTCATTAATGATTTATCTTTTTCTAAAATCGAATTAATCAACTTTGATAATGAAATATTTTTATTGGCTGCCAAATCTAAATAGTATTTCTGATTAGTTTGGTCAAGATAAATTGGTAATTTAATCTCATCTTCAGGGATATAAAATTTACCTTTTTCACCTTTTGAGAAATCATAATGCTTTTTCATAATGCTTTATTTCCCATATTTTCAAAATATAACTTTGCTTCTT
>JANJUO010000039.1 GCA_024710535.1 bacterium | reverse complement strand
GTACATGCCCTCCCTGGTGGCCGAGATCGGCGACGCCATCGAATGCCACCTGCGCATGATCGGCCTGATCAAGGACAACGACCTCGACGAACACCAGAAGAAGCTGATCCAGGAAAAGCGCGCCCAGTACGACGCCACCGTGAAGGACGCCGAGGCCAAGGAGCCGAGCGAATTCCCCGACGGCGCGCAGCTGTGCGGCAAGTGTCACACCAAGGCGGTGATACAGATGGATGGGTGTATGACTTGTCTTAACTGTGGCGATAGCAAGTGCGGCTAAATAGCGGCGCGAGGAATCCGTATACGGCGTTGCAGCACTCGTCGAAAATACTCACGTACTACATGTACGCTCCGCTTTTCGACGAGCACTGCGCCTTGTCTACGAATCCCTCGCTTGCTCTTTACGTCTGAGTGGTAGGTTGCGAGGGACGCGATTCAGTGACAAGGAAAGTTGACAGGAAATAAATCAGAAGCCGGTACCTGCGTGAGTGGGTGCCGGCTGTTTCGTCTGTAATATAGGCTTCATCAATAGGAAGGGATAACAATGCTTAGTTGGAGCAAATTACTAAACGAGTCACGCAGAAAGGATAAGCACGAAAAAAAGATTGTTGAACTTGAGGGCACAAAGGGAACTCGCACAGAAATTGAACGGGATTTTGATCGAATACTGTTTTCTACGCCCACTCGCCGTTTGGCCGACAAGACCCAAGTCTTTCCTATGGACCCGAGTGACTCCATTCGGACAAGGCTCACTCACTCACTAGAGGTCTCAAATATCGCAAGGGGAATAGGTACAGCACTTTCCTTTGAGTATGCAGAGAAAGTGTTTGGCGAAAATCACGAAGAACTTAATGTTAAGCGGAAAGTGCCGGCGTTATTGGCGGCTATTGGTCTTGTTCATGATTTAGGAAATCCTCCATTTGGACATCAGGGAGAGCTGGCCATGAGTGGCTGGTTTAAACAACACCAAAAAAGTTTGATTGAATGGAGCGAAAAGAAGCGAGATGCCACGATTGGTATACCTGAGATGGTGCATGAAGATTTCTTAGGCTTTGATGGAAATCCGCAGACATTTAGATTATTAACACGGCTGCAAATCCTCAATGATGATTTTGGGTTGAATCTAACATATGGAACATTGGCAGCTCTCGTTAAGTATCCCTGTATGGCGGATAGTTACAAGCGTTATGGGTATAAGAAATTCGGGGTATTTGAGAGCGAGAGAGATGTCGCTAATGATGTTTGGGAAGAAACAGGGCTTCGCGAAGGTGTGCGTCATCCGCTGACATACATAATGGAAGCATGTGACGATATTGCATATGCAGTTATAGATGCAGAGGATACAGTCAAAAAGGGCTATGCATCGTTCTATGATTTGATGGAGTATCTAAAGCATCGTCAGGAAGGTGTGAATGACGCAATTCTTGGGGAGGTTATTAGAAAGGCCGAAAAGAAGAATAAAGAGTATAGAAAGGAAGACCTCAGTTCGTCAGAGCTTAGCGAAATATCCATGCAGATGTTTCGTGTTTATGCGATCTACCATCTTGTAGAGGAAGTCACAAAAGAGTTTGTCAAGGTGAGTGATAGCATTATGAGGATGGATGTTGAGCCAGGTTATGAGCTCGTGAAGTGCTCTGGGGCATCTGTGTTGTGTAAGGCGCTGAAGGATTTCGATTTTAAGTACGCGTTTCGCAATAAAGGTGTATTGAAACTGGAGTTGGTCGGAAACAACTACATTGACAGTGCTATGGATATGTTGTGGTCCGCTATTTCTGATCAGGACAGCCCTTTTTCAAGATATGCATACCACAAGATTTCAGAAAATTATCGTAGAGTATTTAAGAGCTCTACAAAACAAGATTTATATCGATCTTGCCAATTGTTATGCGACTCTCTGTCTGGGATGACAGACAGTTATTTGGTGGATTTTCATGATGAGCTAAGGCCATTGTTCGATGGGTTCTCACATTAAAAATACGGTTCGCGATGAGGGCGTGCTTCGTAAGAGGGTCGCTAATCTATTTAGTAAGCTTGCGAAGAATGTGAGGTCTGCAAGGCGGATGGGTGATGCAGTCTGTGGTGGACAGTTAGCTCTTGGTCTGTATGAAGATACGTTATGTAGTAACAGGCTAGAAATTAGTACGCCATCAAATAATCTAGGTGAGTTTCTCGACTTGATTAGTTGCACTGTCCCTGAAGGTGATTTGTACCTTTTTGGTGGTGTTCTGCGTGATTTAGCATTGTTTGGAGAAAAAGGGTTTAGTTCGGATATAGATATCGTTGTCGATGGTGACTGGGATCTGATTTATCCAAAATTAATAAAACTCGGAGCTATCAAAAACAAGTTTGGTGGCTTCAGACTTATGCGAGATGATATACCTATAGATATTTGGCTCGCAAAGGAAACATGGGCGGTGAAAAATAATCTTGTGGCTTATCGCGGCATCGCATCGCTTCTAGATACGACGGTGCTGAATTGGGACGCAATATTAATGAACTGGCGGACGAAGTCATTCTTATATAAGCAAGAGTATTTTTCTGAATTAAATCGGGGGTATATGGATGTTGTTCTGGAGCGTAATCCAAATCCGCTTGGAATGTTGGTTAGAATTCTAAGGCATGTAATCTTAAAAGATGCGAAAACAATTTCATACCAAGTATTGAAATACGTATATAGGTCAGTAAACGCATATACGTATGAGGAAATAGTAGAAGCTGAGTATTCCAGTTATGGAAACTCTCATATTCATATGCACATGTACGATATGTTCCGGACACAGTCGTTCTCTATTAATGAGTGTGTCAATGCAGACGGAATATGCCTATCTCGAGCAAAACAGCTATCACGTCCGTTGATTTGATCAATGGTGATCAATGAGACAACGGATCAATGGGGTCGGAGTCATTGATCATGACCTCCACTGCTGTCTATCATGCCTCCCACCGGACGCAGAGACTTTGTGGTCGTGCTGTTTGTGTCCCCCGATACAGTGCGTCTACCGATGCTGCGACAGTCACCAATAGCCATAGCTCTTCAAAACAAACCGTATAGGGACATGCAAAATGACAATACATGACAGCAGGAAAATTGAGATGGTGTGGCGCAAGGCGGCGGTTTTGACGCTGGCCTTGGTGTTTATCGCGTTTTCCTCGGTATCCCTTGCTGCCAAGGGGCCGGCGAGCGAAACGGCCATCAAGATATTTCCGGGCGCCACGGTAATGGCGGATGACGACGATCAGCCTGAACAGGGGGCTCACATTCGCTCAGCGTACAAGATGCGCTATGGCACACAGGCCATGCCGGAAGCGGTGTATGCCTTTTATCAAAAGCAGTTTGCAGCGGTACCGCAGACCGGACAGTCTTCTGAGCCGGCTCCCGGCGTTACCACTGCGGTCACGCGTGATGTTAGTTATCACACCTTCGAAGACTTCATGGAGAAGGGTGAGGGAAAAAAGAAGAAAGCAGCGCTGGTTCGCTCGAAGCGCAAGCCTCTCGAACCCGGGAAGTGGATTGGTGTTGTCTATTTCGACTGGGTTAAAAAGGAGCTCAACGGCGATCGGACGGATTTCAAAGTGACTGTGTGGGATGGTGGGTCGGAGGATATAGGTACCTATCGTGCCGACACACAGATCACCATCGAACGAATCACCTACAAGTCTGAGCAAGCGATGGAAGACGAAAACATGCAGGCCGACGAGGCCGAGCACGCCGCGAAGATTCAGAGTCTTTCCGCATCGAGCTTCAATCCTGCTGACGTCGGGATACCGGAATATCCGGGTTCCAAGTTTGATAAGGCGACAACAGACACGTTGCGATCATCCATGGCGGTTGATACTGCCGCCTATCGTACTGGCGACTCCGTGCAGAAGGTGGCAGAGTTTTACAAAAAACAGCGCGGACTGAATCTGATGGGCGACGTATCAAAGGAGTCGGCGGTCTTCAGCGCTGGATGCAAAGAAGAGTATGTCGCCATCCTGAAGAAGAAGATGGTCACCGGCTGCGATCTCCAGGTGGGGATACAAAATCCATGGATGAACATGAAGACCGGCAAGATGGTATCCGACACGTTGATTACCATAACCAGGCAGTCGAATTGATGGGCCGCAGCGAACGTAGCCCGAATTGTGTGCCCCCAACATCACGCTCCCGCACGAAACAACCGGAGCCAGACCACGGTTTCAGACACGATCAATAGCACGATCAATAGGGTCAGAGTCATTGATCATGACCTCCACGGTCCGAAGCCCAAGGTTATGGCGGTATTGTTGGGCTTCCTGCGTCAGCGCCAACCTACGGCGACGGTAGAGCAGTGAAAGGTGACGAGCAGAAAATGGCGGCAGATATATTTTCGCAGTCTGCTCCAGGTTGGTTCTTGCAGGCAAAGGGCGCGCAGTAGTGGACGCATGGGATGAGTTTCTGCTGTTGGTGTATGGGTTGCCGCCGGCCATTATCGTCGGTGCCGCGCTGGTCGCAAAACTGGC
>JANJUO010000629.1 GCA_024710535.1 bacterium | reverse complement strand
GCCCATAATGTTCCATCAGATTTTAATGCTAATGAATGATATGCTCCTGCACTTATTTGTACCCAATTTGAATCCGTTCCTATTTGAACTGGAATGTTTTTATCTGTTGTTGTTCCATCTCCTAAACAGCCATCTCCATTCTCACCCCAAGCCCATAGTGTACCATTTTTTTTGAGTGCTAAAGTATGACTATTACCAGTTGAAACTTCTGCCCAATCATTACTATTTCCAATTCTACCCGGGTTGTTTCTATTTGAATTAGTTCCATCACCTAATTGTCCAGAAAGATTGTATCCCCATGTCCATATAGAGCCATCCTTTTTTATTGCACTTGAAAACATCGAGCCAGATGATACCTTGACCCAATTTGTATCGTTGCTTATTTGCACTGGTACTTTTTTTTCAATCTGAGTACCATCACCAATCTCTCCATAAAAATTGCTGCCCCAAGCAAATAATCTTGGAGTTGTTGAAGGATTTGTTTTGAAACTCCAAACTTCCGACCAATCACTTGTATCAGGAATAATAATTGTTTTTACACGCCAAAAATAGTTAGTTTCAAGATTCAAATTTGAAACCATATTTGTGTTATCATTTAAAAATTGATTTGCAACTACATTTGCGAACTGATTATCATCGGATAATTGAACAATATATCCATCTGCATTTTGAACTGCAAACCAATTTAATTCAACTGTAGTATTTTGAAATTTTGATAAATTTTCAGGTGAATTCAATATAGGAATATTTATTGAATCTTTTGTTGTAAAATTCCAAACTTCAGACCATGGACCATTTCCATCTAAATTACGACCTCTTACTTTCCAATAATACTTAGTTTCAAAATCCAGACCTGAAATATTATAATTGGTTTGAGATACATTAGTTTGAATAATAGGAGAACTAAATGAACTATTATTATCAACAACAATATCATAACTTGTTGCATTTTCAGTTTCATCCCATTGCAAATTTGTTTGTCTGTTTTGATTTGTACTATTGTTAGTAGGGCTTAATAATTCTACATAGGTAATATTACCAATATATTGCATTGTTGAAATTGAATAATCTCCTGCTTTAGAGACTGCAAACCAATTAGTTGAGGAGCCAATTTGTTTTGGAGAATATCTGTAAATAATTGTTGTATCACCCAGTTGTCCTTTATGATTCAATCCCCAGGCAAATAAAGTGCCATTTGCTTTGATAGCAGTTACATGTTTAAAACTTGCAGAAAAATATTTCCAATTTGTTTCTGTTCCAATTTTGGTTGGATTGGAACGGTTTGTTGTTGTGCCATCACCAAGTTGACCATAAGTATTAAAACCCCACGCCCAAAGTGTGCCATCACTTTTTTGAGCAACACTAAAATTTTCTCCAACTGAAATTGCAATCCAATCGCTATCGGACCCAACTTGAATTGGAATTGATTTATTAACAGTTGTTCCATCACCTAATTGCCCGTAGTTATTCCAGCCCCAAGCCCAAACTGTGCCATCACTTTTCAATGCAACAGTATGACGATACCCTGTTTCAACTTGAATCCAATTAGAACTTGTACCAATTTTGGTTGGACTTAATTTATTAATACTTGTACCATCCCCTAAATTGCTACCATTATTTATACCCCAAGCCCATAATGTTCCGTCGGTTTTTAGTGCCATTACTTGATCGAATATCGTGTGAACTGTTTTCCAATCATCATCCAAGCCAACTTTTCTCATTTGATAACTTTGACTTGTGCTTCCATCCCCAAATAGTCCAAAAGAATTATTACCGGTTGCCCACAATGTACCATCTGTTTTTATAGCTGAAGTATGATATTGACCGCATGAAACATGTTCCCAATCCGTAGCAGACCCAACTTGAACTGGCAGTAAGCGTTCAGTATTTGTATTATCGCCAAGCTGTCCATAAGCATTATAACCCCAAGCCCACATTGTTCCGTTGCTTCTGATTCCCATAACATTAAACAATCCGCCTGATAAAAATGCCCAATCAGAAAAATCAGATACTTCTTTTTGATAATTTCTATCTGATTTAGTGCCATCTCCTAATTGTCCATAAGTATTATCTCCTGTTTCAAATAAAACAGATAATGGTAACTCAGGCTTTGTTTTGAATTTCCAAATATCAGACCAGTCACTTGTATCATTCTCATTGTTTATTACCCTAACTCTCCAAAAATATTCGGTATCAAAGTCTAAATTCGAAATTGTAGTTTTGGTTTCATCAGTATAATTATCAAATATTAGTGTTTCAAAATTTGTATTTTTGGAAACTTGAAATTGATAATTTGAACTATTTAGAACACCGAACCATGAAATTTTCACCTCTGTATTAAAATTAGTCATTTTATTTGCTGGGCTCATTAGTGTTGGTTTTGCAAATGGTAATAGTTCGCCTTTTCCTTGAATTGCTATTGAATAATAAACTCCGGCATAAATTGATTTAGCATTAAAAAATCCATAAATCTCAGTCATTTCACTACTTTCTAAAGCACTATTATTTCCTATACTTGAATATCCGTTATAACCGGTTCCCCAAACACTACCGTTATATTTAAGTGCTAAGTTATGATAAGCACCTGCAGATGCACTTTTCCAATCATTATCCGTACCGATTTGCACCATTCTTGTAAATTGTGTAAGTAAATATGATCCTAATTGACCATTATTATTATTTCCCCAACCCCAAATAGTTCCATCTTCTTTAACAGCAATATTGTGTAAATATTTTGAAGAAATTGATTTCCATTTATTTTTGTAATCAATCATTCTTGGAGAAGTTCTTGTGGAAGTTGAGCCATCGCCAACTTGCCCAAACTCATTGTATCCCCAAGCCCACATTGTACCATTTGTTTTTAAAGCCACAACATGAGCATATCCAGTCGTGATTTCACTCCAATTATTTTCAACACCAACTTTGGTAGGAACATAGTATGTAGAAGTATTTCCTTGCCCTAATTGCCCAAATTGACTATTTCCCCATGTCCAAAGAGTGCCATCTTTTTGTAAAGCTATTGAGAAGTAAAAGCCAGCTTCCACTTTTTTCCAATTTGTAGAAACTCCGATTTTAGTGGGAATATTCCTCGATGTTGCAGAATTATCTCCCAATTGAGCATTTCCATTCAAGCCCCACGCCCAAAGAGTTCCATCACTTTTAATTCCCAAAGAATGTCCAAAACCTGTAGCAATAGACACCCATTTGTCATTACCAATTTTGATTGGAGTGAAGGAATTGGTTGTTGTGCCATTTCCAAGTTGTCCATTATTATTTCTGCCCCAAGCCCATAATGTGCTGTCTTTTTTAATTCCCAAACTATGCTGTTCATTTACAGAAATCATCATCCACTCATCATTCGAAATGCTCTTAGTTGGAATTGGTTTACCTTGATTAGTTCCATCACCCATCTGTCCATAATGATTTTTGCCCCAAGCATAAAAATGATTCAAAGTTGAATATTTCAATTCAAAACTATTGCCAATTTCAATTCCATCAGGATTTTCTAATGTTAAATTTATTATAAAATCATCAACATTTGCTACATTTTGAATATCAAAGTTTACATTCAAAATATTTGCAATATCACCATCAGAGCCGATTTCAATAGTTCCTGATGGATTATTGATAATAATATCATCACTTGTTGATGAAAAATTAAATGTTAAACCTGTTGAGCCATAAAATGGATTCTTATTTGTTATCGCAACTTTAACTTGAACATTTTCATTTGGCTCAAGAATATTGTTATTATTTTCATCAACAAATTCATAATTTTCAAGGTAAAGCTTCAAACTCTTTGTCAAATCTTGAAAATCTTCATTTAAAGCATTGTATAAATTTACTCTACCGTATCCTAATTTATATGCATAATCTGGATTTGAAGAATTAATATTGTCAGTTGTTGATAAGAAATGTTTCAATAAATCAGAATTCGACCAAGTATTTCTATATGATTTTAATAATGCAAATGCTCCAGCCGCTAAAGGAGAAGCCATTGATGTACCTTGAAAATTTGTATAAGTGCTTGGTGGCACACTACTTTTTATCATAACATCAACTTGTGTATCTCCACCGGGAGTCGAAATATCAACATTCTTTCCAAATTCGGAATAATACGCTTTTCCATCATTTTTATTAAGAGAAGCTACAGAAATTACTCCCTTGTAACTTGCAGGATAAATAAAATGCTCCGAATTACCATTGCCTGAGGAAGCAAAAATCACAATATCTTGATCTAAGCAGTATTCAATAACTTCATTTTCTAATTCAGAATAAGCATAAGAGCCCCAACTACAGTTAATAATATCAACTCCCATATCGGCAAGATAAACTAATCCCTCCGAAGTATTATATACAGAACTCCCTCCAGTATTACTGCCATGCTTAACAGGTAGAAATTTTATATTCCAACTTACTGATGAGATGCCGATACTATTATTAGTTCTTCCAGCAGCAATGCCTGAAACGTGAGTTCCATGCTGATTATTTGAATTTGCATAAGGATTATTTGCTACTGTATTATCAGTAGTATAAAAATTCCAGCCGATAAAATCATCTTTATATCCATTACCATCGTTATCTATACCATTAATGTCGCCTGTATCTATTCTCCATGCTCCACCAACAAATTCGATAACTTTACCATCACCATCAAAGTCTTCTCCTAAATTTTGATATAGATTATCCACCAAATCAGGATGATACCATTCAACACCTGAATCTGATATTCCAATTAAAATCGGGTTTGGATTATTCTCTCCTTTATGAACATCCCATGCTAAGTCTGCCTTAATTTGTTTTAAAGCAAACAAAGAATCATACAAAGCATCATTTGGAGTAGCATGTTGTTGATGTATGAATCGCGGCTCACAATATTCAACTTCTTTGAGTTTTTTTAGAGAAACAATAAGATTCATTACATTAGAAATGTCAGCAAAGGAAATCTCAAAAATTCTAGTAAGCTCTTGCCTCTTTGAACTTTTTGAAGATATTTTATTTAAAGGAAACAGTTGAATAATACTCTGAATATTATATGAGCTCAATATTCTATCAATACTTTCAATTTTAAACTTATTAGAAAGCCAAATTTTTTCTTCCTGATTTAGCAATTTCATAGCATCATCAGAAAGTTTCAAAATAAGTTTGTTTTGTTCATAATTACCAATTTTTGGGCTTGGCAATTCTATATGCCCCTCATTTATAGGATTTGGCTTAATCTCCGCAAATAAATTGAGCGATAAAGAAAGCAGAATCAAAAAAAATGTCTTCATA
>JANJUO010000527.1 GCA_024710535.1 bacterium | reverse complement strand
GCACGGCCCTGAGTGCCCAGCATGTGCTGGCCGCCGTTCCCGTCGTCACGACTCAGACTCCCGCACACACCGCCACCAGCGTGGCACGCAACCCAACCCTGTCGATCACATTCGATATCCCGGTGCAGTCGGGCGCCGGATCAGCCTATCTCCACATCTGCAAAACCACCACCGGGCAATGTCAGGACATCACGGCCGCGTCAGGCTCTGGGCTGGGGACCGCCACGGTCACCTACTCTCCCGCCTGGCTCGAAGACAACGCGGCTTATTACGTCATCGTCGATGCCAACGCGTTCGTCGATGCCACGGTCCCGGCCGATGGATTTGCCGGCATCACCGCCGGCAACTGGAGTTTCACGACGGGAATCGATGCCGCCGCGCCCACCATCAGCAACACCTGGCCGAACAACAACGAGTCCGCGGCCAGCACCACGGCCACGCTGACCATTGCATTCAACGAACCGGTTCAGCCCGGTAGCGGCAACATCGTCATCAAGCGCACCAGCGACGATGCCGTCATCGAGACCATCGCGGTCACCGACGCCACCAAGGTGTGGGGTTGGAGCAGTTCAAGCATCGCGATCAAACACGCCGCACTCGCCCCCAACACGCAGTACTACATCAACATCGATGCAGCCGCCATCAAGGATACCGCGGGCACGCCGAATCCTTTTGCCGGCATCGGCGACAACAGCACCTGGACCTTCACCACCTCGGCCGACGTAACGTCCCCGACGCTGACCGGAATCTCCGGCAGCGCCACGGCGACCTCAAGCACCCTGGCCATTACCGCCACCCACGACGAAGGCGGCGCGGCGATCATGATGGTCGTCCCGGCGGGCACGACACCCGCCCCAACCGCAGCCCAGATTTGGGAATGCGGAGGCGGTTACACCGGCACTATCGCCTCTTGCGTCGGGCAGAGCATGTCGGCAACCATTCCCCAGGCCATTACGGCAGTCAGCCTGCAAGCCAACACGGCCTACGACCTGTACCTGATCGCCGAAGATGCGGCGGGGAATCTCAGCCCTGTTTACAGTGTTACCAACCAGGCCACCAGTACCGCTTTGGAGCCACATCTGATCAGTTTCTGGCCTGACATAGGATCGGGAGGAACGAATGTCAGCCCGATAGCCCCCTCGCTCCATATGACCTTCGACACTGCCGTGCAGGCGGGCTCCGGCAACATCGTCATCAAGCGCAGCAGCGACAATGCAATTGTCCAGACTGTCGCGATTACCGACTCCAGCAAAGTCTACTTCAGCAACAACTCCGTTAGCGTCCAGCTTTCTGCACTTGCCACTGGCACACAGTATTACGTGCTTATCGATATGGGCGCCATCAAGGATCTATCGAACAACGACTTCAACTTCCTTGCCGACTGGCGCTTTCTAACCTCGCTGGACAGTATCCCCCCCACGCTTTCCGTTACCCCCCCGACCGGCACCTACCAGAACGGCACCACCCTGTCCGCCACCAGCAGCGAAACGGCACGCGGATACTGGATTGCCGTACCCACCGGCAGTATGGCACCGGCCCCCAGTCAAGTGTCCGCTTGCGGTTCCGGCTACACGGCAGCCACGGTGGCTGCCTGCGGCAACAGCGGCAAAACCGGCATGAGCGCCAATACGCCCTACAGCTTCGCCGTCAGCGGGCTCGTCGGCGACACCGCCTACGATCTCTATCTGGTCGCCGAGGACACGGTAAGCAACCTGAGCGCGTTATACGGGCCATGGAGTTTCACCACGCCCACCGACACCGTCGCGCCGGTCACCACCGCCCTATCGCCGGGCAACAACGGCGTCGACGTCAGTCGAACCGCCAGTCTTTCCGTCACCTTCGACGAGCCCGTGCAGATCGGCAGCGGCAACGTCACCATTTACCCGTATCCGAGCGGGACCGCCGTCGAAACCATTCCGGTAACGGACACAACCCGCATTTCCGTGAGCGGCAGCAAGCTATGGATCTCCCATAGCGTGCCGCTCAACGCGAACACCCAGTATTACGTCACCATCGATGCCGGCGCCATCAAGGATATGGCGACCACGCCCAACAGCTACGCCGGCATCGCCACCAACAGCACTTGGGCATTCACCACCTCCGCCGACGCAACCGCACCAACGCTCTCGGCCCTCAGCCTGTCCGGCACGACGGCCTACGCCACCACCGCGAGCATCACCACGACGGAAGCCGGCTTTGGTTACCTGCTGGCGGTGCCCAACGGATGTACCGCCCCGACGGCAGCGCAGATCAAGAACCCCGCAAGCTATACCGCCTGCGGCACAAGCACCTACGCCAGCCACGGCATGCCGGCAGGCACCAGCAGCTTCACGATCTCAGGACTGGCGCAGAACACCGCCTATACGCTCTACATGACTGGGGAAGACAACAACGGCAACCTGGGCAACGTCGTGAGCAGCAGCTTTACGACCCTGGCGGACGCCACCGCGCCAGTGCTGTCCTCGGTTTCCCTCTCCGGCACGTTCCAGAACGGCACCACGCTCGCCGTCACCAGCAGCGAAGCGGGCGATCTCTTTCTGTTTATCGTTCCGGGCGGCAGCCCAAGCCCTACCGCCGCCCAGCTATCCGATGGCACCTACTCGGCAGCCACGGTCATCCAGAACTATTCGATCGCCATGCCTGCAGGCACTGCCAGCCATAACATCGGCAACCTGATCGGCAGCACCGCCTACGAC
>JANJUO010000523.1 GCA_024710535.1 bacterium | reverse complement strand
TTGGATATGTAATTGTTGCTTGTATCTCTTTGTTCGTTTCTGTTGATGATATTCCATCAATGTCAAACAAATAAATATTTACCCCAGCAATAGCACAAGCTATATACTTTAAATTAGATGAAAATTCACAAGAAGCAGTTGTAGTTTGGTCAAATAATTTTTTCTTTAAAATCCCTTTATCCAAATCCCATATTTCTACTTTATCGGCTCCAATTTCAAACGAAACTAACATAAATTTATCATCACTCGAGAAATCAATATCGCTAACTGATGATGACCAGCCGGGAACCGAGAAAAGTAAATCGCCTTCGATGCTATATACTTTTAATGCGGTCTTGCCATCGCTATTTGCATTTTCACAAACAAAGTATTTACCGGATTTTGATAAAAAAAGTTTGCTTGTATATAACGACTGCAGAGATTCTAATTCTTTTATTATTTCATTAGTCTTTGAATTAATAATTGCGATATATCGGCTTAGTATAATTATTGGATTATTAGGATTTGAAACTTTTTTCCATTCACCCATTGATACCAATATCCTTTCCTTATCTTCCAAAAAATATACATCTCCTACTGTTTTATTAACTCCATCAACCGAAATATTGCCAAGTTTGTAAGTTTCTTTTATTTGACCAGTTTCAGAATCCCATAATGTATAACTTATTCTATTTGAATCAAGAGAAGTTATATATTTGTTTGGTGAAATAAAAATTTCCTTAACATAATTTCCATTCATTTCAAAATCACGAATATGTTTCAAAGTCAAAAAATCATATTCTCTAATTACTCCGTTTTCTACTTTGTAATACTTTGTACCATCGTAAGAAGCCGTTCCATACCAAACTCCGGAAATAATTGTGTCTTGATTTCCGGTCTTCGTGTCAAAAATTCCAACTCCACTATCGCCATTCACATAGATTTTGCTGTCGTCCGGCGTAAACCTACATTCATAAGTTTTGAACCATTTCCACCACAAAACATCATAAAGCCCATTAGGACTTGCAAACAAACTACTGCCACAAAAAAGTAGCACGCTTAAAAAAAGTAATTTTTTCATCATAACAAATTTTCCAAAATTCTCATTTCAATTTGCAAACTAACTAATGTTATAGACACAGCAAAACATAAAATAGTTACAAGTATCACAAATAAATTTTTTTGTAATTAAGCCCCTGCTTAGTTGCCTTTACATTAATTTGCAATAACCAAGCTGGGGCTTGGTTACGAGTTCTGAAAAATATCGCATAGCGATTAAATTATAGTAACAATGGAAACACATATATTTCTTATCGCTTAGCGATTATATAATTTAATCTCTACGAGATAATTACACCTTAGGTAAATCCATTTATTACCATAATCATAATCTCTACGAGATAATTTACTGTCTCCGTCAGTTGTTACAACTGACGCCCATCAACGTGTCGGTTGTAACAAGCGACTGAAAAAATTAATTGTAAAAAAGCTGGATTCCAGACATCCGATGTTTTGCGAAAAATATGATGAATCTGATTTTGAAGTTGTGGTGATTATAAAACAAACATCGGATGTCTTTTTGCATTCTGTCATTTTGATGTCTTAGGCGAGAAATCCAGAATACAGTCTCCGCCAGTTGTAACAAGCGACTGAACAAATTAATTGTAAAAATGCTGGATTCCAGACATCCGATGTTTTGCAAAAAATATGATGAATCTGATTTTGAAGTTGTGGTGATTATAACACAAACATCGGATGTCTTATTGCATTCAGTCATTTCGATGCCGTAGGCGAGAAATCCAAAAATACTGTCTCCGTCAGTTGTTACAACTGACGCACATCAACGTGTCGGTTGTAACAAGCGACAGAACGAAAACTAACAAATGTTATAGACACAGCAAAACATAAAATTGTTATAAGAACAATTTTATATTTTACTGATATTGCAAATTATTCGGAAATTGAATGGAAATCTTGTGCAAATTTTCTATGTCTGTATTTAAAAAATCTATTTTCAAAAATTTATAATTTAAAATTCAATTCAAACATAATTCTATATGAATTGATTTTGAAATCTTCACCAAATTCCGACATATTCATAAATGGAATTCTCTGCATATAATATGGCGAAAAGAATACTGTTTTTGAAAATGGAATACGGAAGCCAATCATAGGATTCAGAGATACTTGAAATGAATTCACTTCAGGAAAATCACCATCATCAACAACTTGAGATGTCTGCTTTGTATTGGCAAGTTTGATGTCAACCGATATGCCGTTATCCAACACTGCTTTTCGGGTTAGAAGTTCTTTTGTATGATTGATGTGAGCACCGGTAATCAAGCCGGCATTCATTCCAAGGCGAACAAAGAACCACTTTGTTGGGAGCAGTTCAATATATGGAACTAAAGAAATCATCCCGAAATCAGCGAGTGCTGTATGACGAAATTCTACCGGAATTTTAACTGCATCTTCGGTTGGCGAGAATTGGTAATTGAATTGCTCAAACTCCCGAAATCTACTTTCGATATTATATGAATCATATAAAAGCAAGGCACCCCAATTCAAATATTCATTAATTTGATGATTATAGTTCAAACCGATTGTGAATCCGGTTGCCACTCCACTCTCGAATTCGCAATTTTCACAATCTACATAAAATTTTCCTGATTGAAAATTTTGCCCCAATCCAAAAACTATTCCCAAATATTTATCCTTTGGATCTGCAGGAACAATCGGGGAAGAATATTCCTGAGAAATCAATTCCCCAA
>JANJUO010000513.1 GCA_024710535.1 bacterium | reverse complement strand
TTGAGATTGTTTTCCGCCCATTGCACCGCTTGAAGCACCAACAACAAAAAATTTGATATTGCATTTTTTGAAAATATTTGAATATGCTTCATAATGCTTTTGATAACTTTCGTCTAAACCTTCCCAAGTTGAATCCATCGAGTAGGCATCTTTCATAATAAATTGTCTTCCACGAAGTACGCCTGATTTTGGACGCGGTTCGTTTCTGAATTTAGTTTGAATTTGATACCAAATTGTTGGCATATCGCGGTACGATTTGATACTTTGGCGAGCATGATAAGTCATGATTTCTTCATGTGTTGGGGCAAGAATCAATTCTTCGCGATTTTTTATGTGAAACATCACATCACCCATTGCCTCTACCCTGCCTGTTTGCTCCCAAATTTCTTTTGGATTCAATGCTGGAAGAAGGAATTCCAAGCCGCCGATATTATTCATTTCTTCACGAATAATATTAATTACTTTGTTTAAAACTTTAAATCCAAGAGGTAAAAACGAAAATACTCCTGATGCAAGTGGGCGAACCATACCGGCACGAAGCATTAATATATGCGAAATAACATTAGCGTCCGATGGAACTTCTTTCAATGTTGGCAGAAAATATTTGCTTTGTTTCATATAAATAACCTGAAAAATTTTTCTTCAATAGAAATTTCAAAACTACAAAATTACGCAATTTAATTGAAATAATTTGCGTATTTTAATTTATTATACATTATAAATTCGATTCCCAAAAAATGCTGTACCAATTCTCACCATAGTTGCACCTTCTTCGATTGCTGTCATGTAGTCGTGACTCATTCCCATTGATAATTCTTTAAGATTTAGAATGAGTTTTTCATTAATTTCAATCAGAGAATTTCTCAAAATAGTAAATTCTTTTCTTTGCTGATTTTCATCATCAGTAAAAGAGCCAATTGTCATAAGTCCTTGCAAATCAATATTTTCTAATTTGATAATTTCTGTTGCAATTTGCAGGGCTTCGTCGGGCTCACAGCCGGATTTTGAAAGTTCACCAGAAGTATTCAATTGCAACATAATTTTGATTTTACGATTATTTTTCTGTGCTTGTTTATTGATTTCATCAGCAAGTTTTAGTGAATCAACAGAATGAATATAATCCACAAATGGAGCAATGTACTTCACTTTATTATTTTGCAAATGACCAATAAAATGCCATTCGGGCTGTGCTACACCTAAATTTTCCAAATCTTGATGTTTATCACGTAATTCTTGAGCATAATTTTCTCCAAAAACAGTAATTCCTGCCTTAATTGCATTAACAACATACTCTGTTGGATGAGTTTTAGAAACGGCAATTATCTTTACTGAATCTGCATCTCTACCGCTTTTTTTTAATGCGAAAGAAACATTTTTATTTATTTCGCTATTTCTATTTTTTAATTCATCAATATCAATCATAATTTTTCCCCATTTATTAAAAGTCATTCGGTTAACTACTAAGTTGGTTTCGTTTAGTCGGTTGTTACAACCGACCGGATATAATCGTCAGTTGTAACAACTGATGGAACAACTTGTAACAACTGACGGAACTAAAAAAGAATAAGGATGCGTAATTTATTAAAAATAATAAAAAACAACATCCTTAAATTTCTAAAAAGACTCTTTTATAAATCGCCGAATTCCAAATCTGCAGCGCGTTTCCCACCAGCCATAGCAACAATTTCGTCATCATAATGATCTGAAATTATAGCAACTGCTTTGATTGATGTAAGTAATTCGTTTGCATCAATATTTGAGCCGGCAATTGAATGCTGATAAATAACTGTATCATCAAACAATAAGCCAAAGCCACCAATATGCAATTCTGCATTTTTTCTCAATAAGAAATTCATCAATTCATTAGAAATCATCGCTCCAGACACAACATTTGAGATACACTCAACTGATGTATCTTCACTTGTGAATGGGCGAATAATAATCATTACCTGAGTGGAACCATAAGAAATTGTAAATGAACCATTTCCAAAATTCAGGTAATCCGGATAATGCGTTTTTAATATATTTTCAACCTTTTCAATTGTCTGATTAATCAATTCAACCGGTGTTTCAGGCATAGCATTCTCTCCTTGCTTAATAAATGTTGATTCTGTTAACATAATATTCTCCTTAAATCAATAAAAGTAAGATTACTTGCTTTCTTCTGCTGAAGGAAGCATGCCCATTTTAGCTTTTAATGCCAATAAATCCGAATCTACTGTTGTATTCGATGATAATTTTTTGAATTCATCATCTAATTGTGTGCTTGAACCGGCAAGTTGCTCGAATGCTTCTGCTTCAGATTCGAGTTTTTCGATTTTCGATTCGTATTTGTCGAATTTACCAAAAGCATCACTTCCCACTCCAGATAAGGATTGGGCAATTTGCTTTTGTGCTTTTGCCGCTTGAGAACGTGCAATAAGTGTGCTTTGTCTGCTCTTTGCTTCGTCAAGTTTTGATTTGAGTTGGTCTAATTGTTGGCGAAGTTTGTTTGCAGTTTCTCTTGCTTGAGTATGAACAGGCTGGAGGTCTGCAAAATTTCTTTCTGCAATTGCTTTCTTTTCCAATGCCGCACGAGCCAAATCTTCACGATTTGCACCCAAAGCTTGCATTGCTTTCTTTTCCCATTCATCGCGATCTGCAC
>JANJUO010000427.1 GCA_024710535.1 bacterium | reverse complement strand
ATTTGCTGAAACCATTGCGATGGAAAATTTGAAAAAAGTCGGTTTGAACGGTTTTGAATTGAGATTTCCGCATGAACTTTCTGCCGGTCAGAAACAACGAACTGCAATTGCAAGAGCATTGGCAGTAAATCCGGCAATTATGCTTTACGATGAGCCAACATCTTCATTGGATCCAAAATTGGTGCATGAAATCAGTTCGCTTATTCGGGATTTGAGTATCGAAGGGATGACGCAACTTGTTGTAACACATTCAATTACATTAGCAAAAAATTTCTCCCATAAAGTTGTTTTTATGGATAAAGGCGAACTTATCGAAAGCGGTCAGCCAAATGAAATTTTCGAAAATCCCAAAGATAGCCGCACCAAAGATTATATTTCCATTTTCGAGTAAATGAATATGAAAAAAATATACTATCTGATTGCCTTACTATTGATAAATTTTTCAATTGCTTATCCGCAAACACTTTTGAAATGGGCGGCAGATGCCGAAAGTAACGCTCCATACATTTTTATTGATCCAAAAAATTCCAATAAATTAATTGGTTTTGAATTAGAAATTGCCGAGCAAATCGCCAAGCAACTAAATTTACAATCAAAATTTGTCCAAAATCAATGGGACGGATTGATTCCCGGACTTTATCGCGGTGATTATGATATTGCAATCAACGGGTTGGAAATCACTGATGACAGAAAGGATGCGGTTAATTTTTCAATTCCATATTATATCACTTACGAGCAACTAATAACAATGGCTTCGAATTCGGAGATAAATTCGTTGATTGATTGTAAAGCCAAGCGAGTTGGAGCTTTGAAAGCATCTCTTGCAGAAAGAATTTTGAATGAATTTGGCGGAATCAACGTTAAAACTTACGAAGGCGAAATAAATGCAATTTTGGATTTGGAAAATGGAAGATTGGATGCTGTGCTTTGCGATGCTCCAATTGCACTATATTATGCAAATTGGAACAAAAAATTCAGATTGCCGCAAAAACCGATTGGGAAAGTAGAATATGGAATTGCAATCAGAAAAGATGATTTCCAGATGCTTGCAAAAGTAAATTCAGCTTTGCAAACGATGATAAATGATGGGAAATTGAGGGGAATTCTTGAAAAATGGAATTTATGGAATCCTCAAATGGCTGAATATACAAATGATTTTTCTGAATCTGAAATCAAACCAGAATATTATAATTCATACATCAATTATCAATTAGAATCTATAACAATTTTCGATAAATTAGATATTTATTGGAAATTTATGCCTTCTGTTGCTGAGGCGGCTTGGACAACGATTTATATCACTGTACTATCAATGCTACTAGCTGTATTTGCAGGATTGATTTTGGCTCTGCTGAGAATTTATGCACCTGTTCCTATTTCATCGCTTGCAATAGCATTTATTGAAATAATTCGCGGTACTCCACTATTGATACAACTATTCTTCATTTTTTATGCATTACCATCAATTGGTATAAAACTATCGCCATTACTTGCGGCAATTTTGGGATTGGGCTTAAATTATGCGGCTTATGAAGCTGAAAACTATCGAGCCGGTTTGGCATCAGTTCCACGTGGGCAAATGGAAGCCGCATTATCGCTTGGAATGACGCGTTTGCAGGCACTGAGATTTGTTATTCTACCACAGGCATTGCGAATAGTTGTACCGCCGGTAACAAACGATTTCATTTCCTTACTCAAAGATTCTTCGCTTGTTTCTGTGATAACTTTGGTGGAATTAACAAAACTTTACGGACAATTATCCTCGACTTATTATGATTATATAGGAACGGGAATTATCATTGCTACAGTTTATTTATTGCTGGGTCTTCCATTTGTTAAGCTCTCGCGATATGTAGAAAATAGATTGATGTTCGATAAAAGAAAAATAATTTAAATTATTTTCAAGTTTTAAACGTAAATATGTTTAAGTTATTAAAAATTTGTTTAATATTTTTTAATTTTTGGCATTATGAAAAATCTTATTATAATTGCATTGGGTATTACGTTAGCATTTTCTTTATTGAATTCGCAAGATGGCAGTAATAATCCGAATAGAGAAAATCGCTCAAGACTTTTGGATTCGGCAAGAAAGAAAATGCTTGAAACAGCAAAGGAAAGGCGAGGCGAGGATTCCAAACAATATAGCAGTTTCGAAGAAGCACTTGCAAATGCTGCAAATTGCAAAGTTTTGAATCTCAGAAATAAAAAAATTACTGAAATACCAGCAAATATTTCTGAATTAAAAGAACTTGAAGTATTGGATTTGAGCAATAATATGATTTCTGTATTGCCGGCTTCAATCGAAAAGTTAACAAAGCTAAAAGATATTAAATTGGCAAATAATAAATTTGAATTATTCCCTCAATCTATTCTTAAATTGGAAAATTTGCAATTTATTGACTTGAGTAATAACCAAATTACTGCAGTTAGTGGCGATATGAAATTGATGAAAAATCTAAAAAGATTGAATCTTTCATCAAACAAAATTGCAAGTATTACTGTTACATCAGCCAATAATGCAAGTTTGACAGATGTGAATCTATCGAAAAACGTACTAACAGCAATTCCTGATGCAATGCTTGCAACATCAATCGTATCGAATTTGGACCTCAGTTCGAATGAAATTGCCACGATAAAGGGCATTGATAAATTAAAAACCTTAACACAAGCAAAATTTGGAACAAATAAAATCAAGAAACTCTCAAAAGAAATCGGATTGCTTGAAAATCTAAAAGTGCTCGAATTGGACAATAATCTTATTGATTCGATTCCAAATGAAATTACAAATTTGTCTAATTTGACAAGTCTCGACCTGAGCAAAAACAAAATTGTTTCTATGCCAAAAGATATGTCAAAATTCAAAGCATTGAAAAGTTTGGATATGAACGAAGTTGGAAGAATTTTTCCAGAAGTTACTCAAATAGCTACATTGAATTCATTATCACTTTCAGGAAATAATTTAGATAAATTGCCTGCTAATTTGAATAATTTAAAAGAGCTGAGATCGATTACTTTAAAGAATAATAATTTTTCAGTATTCCCAATCGACATCACTAAACTTCCGGAAATGAGAATGATTGATTTGGGTTTCAATAAAATCACTACAATTTCAAATGAAATACAGAATTTGATTAATTTGAACAGTTTGTCGATTAATGATAATTTGATTGAAAAATTACCTGCTGAGATTTCAAAATTAACTAATTTAAGATCTTTTAGAGCAGATAACAACAAATTAACTGCACTACCGCAAGAATACAATCTTCTTACAAATTTGAAAATTATTT
>JANJUO010000365.1 GCA_024710535.1 bacterium | reverse complement strand
CACAACAATTTTTGCTTCCTCATCCACCATCATTTTGGGACTAAAGTAATAATTGTCATTCTTCAGCAAGTCGCAAATCAGAAAGCCCTTATTTTCTTTGTAAATCAATTTAGGTAAATGAGTTATAGAAACGATATACGGCTGATTGATTTCATCAAGCCATAAATCATCCCAAATCTCTGGAGCATTCTCTTTGAGCCATTCATAAAATTCAATCTCTTTTTCGGGTAGTTTAATCAAAACGGAATGATTGTAATAAGCAGAAATTTCAATTGCTTGCTCTTTTGTCAAATTTATAAAAAGATCTTCAGGAATTACTATGATATTGTTGGATTTTTCCAACTGATTATAAATTTCACTTAAAATAATATTATTCATCTTTTGCTAATTTTTAAATTTGTAATTTCGTATTGAATTGAGAATTATTTTAATTTACAATATTTATTAAAGATAATTTCTACTCTCTTTTTTTGTTTTGCAATAAAATACGACTACAGTTACCGAAAAAAAATGCTTCCGTTTTTTATCAACGGAAGCATATAAAGTACTTACTAATTTTTTATTAAAACTTGTAATTCAAGCCAAAAACCATACCTGAATTATTTGTTGTAAAGTTAACTTTTTCAGCATTATCAGGCGACAAAGAATACCAAATATTGCTGTATTCATAGCCAAAACTAAATCCAAGTGGAGAGTTTTCCGTCTGATATTGCAATCCAATACCAGATTTTGCAATAAATCCAAGAGTTGAGCCGCCTGCTGAAACTTGCATATATGGATTAACATCAAATAGTGAAACAGACATCAAATCATATCTACCATTTGCTGTTATCCAAAATACTGAGGATTCTTCAGGATTTGCCGAAATTTGATTGAGTTCATTTGTGCTAAATCTCATAAAAGAATGCATACCTGCTTCGATTCCAAATGAAAAATTATTTTTTAATGGAATCATAAAGCCAAGTGTTAAATTCATACTGCCTGAGGCTGATGTAAATATTGAATTTCCATTATTCAAATCAGAAAAACCACGCAAATATATGCTGAAATTATTTTCAGAACTGCTCAAGTTTTGATTATATCCCATAAATGGAACATTTACAAAACTACTGTTGTGATACATCGAAACGTTGCTTGATTGCATTATGGAATTAGAAAATTCTAATGGCAAAGCAGAATTAATACTTGAATTTGCAATTTGAAGATCTGCATTGTTATTTATGTTATTTTCTGATTTTGCAATTGAATTTTCGCTAATTGGGCTTGATTCATCAATTGATTTGGATTCGATAATTGCAATTTTGCTCTTTTTCGCAAGTTTTTTCTCTTCAATAACATTATTTTGGGCAATATTATTTACTGAAAAATCATTGCTTGGTTTGGCAATATTTTCAAATTTTGTAACAGAAGTTTGAGCATTATTTAATATCTCATCTTGCTCATTGAATAAATCCGTAAAGTTAGCAACACCCAAGAATGCAACAACTGCAAGCATTGCAGGAGCCACTGCCCTTTTCATCAATAAAGACCAAGGAGCTATAACTTTTGGAATGCTATTTGTTCCGGTTGGTGAGGCATAGCCGAGCTTTGCAAAAATTGCATTAGTAGTAGCAACCGGAGGAGTAAACGCCTCTATATCCTTGCGAATAGTTTCCTTGATTGCAATATGTTCTTGATATTCTATACGCAAATCCTTATCCAAAGAGAGCGAAGCAAAAAGTTGCTCGCTTTGCTCGGCAGAGATTTCTCCGTCAACAAGTTGAGTTAGTAACTCTGATTGGGTTTCGTAATATTCACTCATAAAAATATATCCGTAAATTTAAATTATTCGTATTTTGTCATCTCTGCCAAAACCGGCGAGAGAGTTTCTCTAATTTTTTGTTTTGCTCTATGAATCTTCACTTTCACTGAAGTCATAGAATCACCTGTCAAGTCAGCGATTTCTTTGTATGAAAGACCATTATACTCTCTCAAAACAAAGATTTCTCTATAATTATCAGGCAAAAGTTCCATTGCATACTTAATCAGATCAAGCATTTCGTTTTTATCGATGCTATTGTCGTTATTAACCGCCATATAATCTTCGATTGTAACGCTATGAATAACGTTTTTCTTTAGGGTAACACACAAATTTCTTGCAATTTTCAGCAAAAATCCCGGCACATTTGTCATGTCTCGCTCTTTGCTGGCACTTTGATGAAATCTGATAAATGTTTCCTGAAAAACATCTTCTGCCTCTTCTCGATTGCCAAGGAACCTTCTGCAATAAGCATAAACTCTTGATGAATATCTGCCATAAAGTTCTCCAAATGCTCGTTCTGCAGTTTTTCCACCTTGATACAAGCATTCATAAAGTTCTTTATCGCTATATTCTTCCATTTTTTTGCTCATCACAAGAGTAATAACACAACAAATAATAATTTGTTACAAAATTACTAATTCTCCAAAAAAATATTTTAATAATTTAATAAATCATATTGCTAAATACTGAGCCAAATACAACAATCTATTTTTTAAAACTTACAAAATTTAATATGGTTATTGAAAAGTAAATATGTTTTTTAACGAAAATTTTCAAAATTGAATTTAAAAAAATGTCATTTCGAGGCGACCCTGAAAACAATGTTTTCACTAAAAAGAAAATGACAAATAAATGTGTTGTCATTAGGAACAAAGCGAGGAATCCAGAATGATTCCATTTATTAGTTCTGTCGGTTGTTGCAACCGACACATTGCTGGTCGTCAGTTGTAACAACTGACGAAACAGTATTTCTGGATATCTCGCTTTGCTCGATATGACGAATTTTTACTTCAATGACATTAGGAACCGAAGGTGAGAAATCTATATGAATCAACAGATAAAAAAAATTCAATTCATATTATTAAAAATGGTATTACTAATTGTTCCCTTCGTTTTCTTCGCTTTCGACTCCTTTCTGAATCATCTTGAACATATCGTCCATATTGAAGTTTTCCATTTCTTGCTCTGTAATTGAAATTCCTTTGGGAACTTCAAATTTATCGGCTGGAATTTTGATATTCTCTTCGAATTTTACAGCAGTATTAATGTTTTTGCCCATTAAATTAATTTCTATTTTCAAAGGCACATATTTGTAATTCCAAGTTTTTCCATTCATTTTGCGTATATCCCAAACTTCGCAATTTTTACCCAAAATTGTTTCGTTACCAACAAGCTTTGCATCCATTTGTTCAAGCATTTTTTTTCCAAATTCTTCATAATCCTTTTGAGTGATGCCATCAATCAATTCTTGCAATTGCTTATTTTTCATTTTTGTACCGGTTTTTTCGTCTAAATTTATATTATATGACCAGTCTTTGTTAGTAATTGTTAATGTATTTGTTGTAGTTGAGAAACCCATAATTTTTGCTTCTGTTTTGGTAAATCTTGCCTCTTTGATACCATAGTCATCAAAATAAACTATTTCTGTGCCAACAGCCAACCCCTCAACCTTATATTCAATCATACCTGACTTGATTTGATATTTTTTTATATCAATAGAAAATGAATTAAACGTGATTGAGATAATGAAAAATGCGAAAATAAATATTTGCTTCATAGAAAAACCATTTGTTGTGAAAAAAATGTTCAAAATTTCAAATCAAAATTATAAAAAAATTACTATAAAAAAAATATAAAAATCAAGTTTATTAATTGCTAAGCATAAATAGAAAAGTTAAATTACATAATTTTGTAACTTTTTTGCATAATTTGTTTTAATATAATTGTAACAAATGCAATTTTTAAATATGTTTTTGTTATTTTTATAAATTGGTTTAATGCCAAAGTTAATTTTTTGTGAAATTAATAATTATTTTTTGTTATAGTTAATTTTAGGTGTGCTTTATGAACAGATATTATATACGTTCATTTTTGCTTTCTTTGATAATTTCCATATTTGCTATGAATAATCTGCAATCTCAAGATTTTTTCGGGCAAATCTCCCATCCATCCACAAGCGATGCCAAATTCCTTAAAGTGATGCCAACTGGCAAAATGTATTTGGGTTTATATGGTATCGGTGTATTTACTTCGACTGATGAAGGAGCAAATTGGGTAAGCTCAATGGGTGGATTATCCAATCTTCATGTAACTGAATTGGTTACAAGCGGCTCCGATTTATATATTTCTACTTTTGGCGGAGGTGTTTTCAGAAGTTCAAATTATGGAACTGATTGGGTAGCCGTAAATAATGGGTTGAGTGATTTGAGAGTTAATTCAATTTTTGCTTATCCAAACGGGATAATATTTGCCGGAACATACGGCTCGGGAATTTATTATTCAAAAGATAAAGGTGCTAATTGGGTAGCATCAAACAAAGGATTATTCTGGAAAGATGTTACTACTTTTGCTATGTCGAAAGCTGGATTTGTTCTTGCAGGAACTAATGGTGGCGGTATTTATCGATCACAGGATACTGGAAAAACTTGGATTCGTTCAAGTTCCGGCTTAAGAAATCAATATATAACAAAACTAAAATCAAATAATGCAAATACATCAGTTTATGCAGGTACTGTTGGAAGAGGTGTTTTCCAATCTGCAAATGATGGTATTGCATGGTCAGAACTTGACACAACTTTTTATTATATTTACTCACCTGATTCAATTCCTTTGCCTGATTTGAATGTGGCATCGATCACATTCAACAGCAAAAACGAACTTGTTTTCAGCACGAAATATGCTGGTATTTTCTACTGGGATAATGACGTAATGTATGCCTTTAAATCTTCGGATTTTCTGGGCAAACCTGCCGCGGCATTAGATAAAGCATCAAACGGCAAATTATTTGGTGCCCTCACTTCAAAAGAAATTATTTATTCGACTACGAATGGAGAATTTTGGAAAAATCAGGATGGACCTAAATCTATCAATTGGAAAAATCCAAAACTATTTGCCGCCGCAAATAATTTGATGTTTGTTTATGACACAAGCGGTGTGATATATAAATCAGCAGATACAGGTAAAGTTTGGTCACAAGTAAAAACTGCCACCCAACGCATAAATCAAATGTGCGTGGATTCTGTTGGTAATATTTTTGCTGCTGGTAATGATGGTTTATGGAGAAGCTCGAATGCTGGAAATACTTGGCAAAAAGTATTTATGAGCAATGATACCACCGTTTTGCAAGTTCAAACTGCACCAAACGGCAATATTTGGGTAACTACAAGATATTATTTTCTAAAAGATAATCCTCCCCCCGGTTCACCTGAAATTACAGATATAAAACGCGTTTATTATTCTTTGAATAATGGTATAAATTGGGTACAAGCACCGAATTTAGTAATTTATAAAGAAGATCCATCTCCTAATGTTTTGGGAATTCATCCAAATGGAGACGTTTATGTTTCGCATGGAACTCGTTTTTGGAGATCAAAGAACAACGGAGAAATTTGGAATAAAACTGCAGAAGCAACCACAAATGAAATGACCGGCATTGGATTTACAAAGCAAGGAATAATCATGGTAACCTGTACAGAAGGCGTTTTCCGCTCTGTAGATTATGGAAATACATTTGCTAAATTGCCGAAAACCGCAATTGGAGCAAATGCTGTTCATATTACTAATGATGAAGAAATTTATGTGAATATGTCGTATAACTTTATTGGTTCAAAAGAAGCCTGGGCTTTGATGCGCTCCACTGATAATGGAAATAATTGGCAAATGCTTATTAATTCATATAATTCTGAAAATGTTCAAAATATTTCTTCAAGTCCTGATGGCGATGTTTATGTTTCGCTTGAATCAGGTTCGATTTTAAGAAGAGTGAATCCACTTACAATCGAAACTCCGCAAATTGTTACTCTTGCCGATAGTGCAAAAAATGTTCCTTTGAATCCAACATTTACTTGGACTGCTGTTGGAAAAGCAGATATGTATCAGATAGAAGTTTCAGAATTCGAGGATTTTGCTTATTCTTGGGAAACCATGATGCATAGTGCAACCACGCATACAATCCAAAGAAATTTGCTTTATAACACTAAATATTTCTTCAGAGTTCGTGGCAAAAATCATGCTTCTTTGGGATATTGGTCGCCTGTTAGAACATTTACAACAATGCTTGAGCCACCTACTCTTAAATCACCAAAAGATGATTCAATTGGAGTTACTGTAAGTGCAAATCTTGTTTGGTTCAAAACAAATGGCGCCTCAAAATATCAAATTCAAGTGGCAAAAGATTCATCATTTACAAGTCCTGTTTTCAGTAAGGATAATCATTCAGATACTACAATTACCACAATCCAACTCGAAGGGCTTACAAATTATTACTGGCGAGTAAAAGCTAAAAGCGATGATTCGGAAAGTTATTGGTCGCAAATCTGGTCTTTCAAAACTGTACTTGGACCTCCAGTTTTGATTGCTCCGGCAGACAGTGCAAAAGATTTGGACATCAAAGTAACATTCAAGTGGCATCCTGCAAAAGCGGCAAAAATGTATATTTTGCAAGTAACTGAATTTGATGATTTTGTAATCAAAAATGAATATAATGTAAGTGATACCACATTTACAACAAACCAATTTGACTACAACAAAACCTATAAATGGAGAGTTCGCTCTACAAATGACGAAGGAGCAAGCGATTGGTCAGCAATTCGTACATTCTTTACTGGATTCGAGGCACCAAAATTGATTACTCCTGCAGATAAATCTGTAAATATTGCAATTACAACAGGTTACACTTGGGGCAAAGTTCAATCTTCGAATGCTTATGATATACAAGTTTCTAAAGATGATAAATTTGATCAATTTATAATAAACGAGAATTTGGGTGATGTTTCGACTTATGCAGGTGTTGAGCTCGAAAATTATCAAGATTATTTTTGGAGAATGAGAGCAAAAACCACAACCGAAACTGGTATCTGGTCTGCTCCAAATACTTTCAAAACAATTGTTGGCATAATATCATTAAGAATTCCAGCAAATAATTCTTTGAATCAGCCAATCGAAATGAATTTCACATGGTTTTCAACAAAGGGTGCCATAAAGTACCATTTGCAAGTTGCAAACGACCAAAAATTTGAAGATTTGATTTTCTCACAGGATACTCTTTCTGATATTACAATGGGATTAGACATTCTTCAAGCAGGAAAAACTTACTTCTGGAGAGTTAGAGCAAAGAGTAACGAAGGATTTGGCGATTGGTCTGAAGTATGGCAATTCGCTACCGGCTCAAACATTGCTATCTTGAAATCTCCATTGAATAATTCAACTTTGGATAAGCAAAGTGTTACTTTTGAATGGAGCGTTGTTCCAAATGCCACTTCATATCATTTAATAGTCTCCGAAAATGCCGATTTGAGCAATCCTATTCTTGATAAAAATGATATTGCTCAATTATTCTATACTTATGAAAGTTTGGCTTGGAATAAGAAATATTATTGGAAAGTGAAAGGGAATATCACCGGAGAAGAAACACAGTGGTCGCAAGTATGGGCATTTACAGTTTCCGAAGGTGGCTCTGTATTCGATAGCAAAATTATTTCGGATCTCTCTGTGAATCCAAATCCGGCACAAAATTATATCAAAGCAGAATTTATCCTTAGCGAAAATTCAAATGTTACAATTAAAATATTAGATATTAGAGGTCTTGAAGTAATGTCTATTCCTGTGGGTCATTTGAATTCCGGAAAAATTAATTACGAAATCAATACCGGCAATTTGAGTTCAGGTACATATTTTATTCAATTACTCTCTTCGCAAGGCATTGAAGTAAAAGAATTTAAAATTGTTGAGTAACGAATTTGCTTTTGATGTGTTAATACATTGCAGGGGATGCAATATTGTTCTTTAAAATATAAAAATCAAGGAGTGTCATCCAAATTGATGCTCCTGATTCTGTTCTTTTTGTGCATCCCCTCATTTTTATAAAATTTATCTTTGAATTGATAAAAATTATTATTAATTTAGAGATTGTTTGAGTTGAAAATCGAAAATGAGTTTGAATATAAGAAAAATATTATACATATTTATAATTTCGACAATTATTGCCGGAATTATTTCTTGTGAAAATATTTCAACTCCTCAAGAAACACATACAGAATTATCAATCAAATCAGAAAAAAAATGGTCTTTGGATTTGAAATCTAATGATAAATTATTTATTTCAAGAATAAAAGAATTCGATATAAAAGGCAATTTGGTATTTTTGGAAGAATACAATTCAAACGGCACAATTAATTCAAATTCGACCTATAACTACAATAGCGAAAACAAATCTCAAGAAACAAAAAAAGTATTCAATCCTGATGGCACATCAAGGAATATAACAATTGAATATACATATAATGAATTGAAAAAAATTACCAAAAAAGTGGAATACGATAGCAATGGTATAATTTTTTCAACTCATGAATATCAATATGACAGCAATGGAAACCTCATAAAAAAGTTTGAAATCAGTCAGAATGGTGGCTCAGTATCTGTTGATTATAATTATACATACAATCCTCAGGGAGATTTGGTAGAAAGAAAAATTATCAATAATGGCGCTGTTGTTAATCGCGATAGCTTGTCGTATAATTCTTCAAATAATAGTTTCGATGTTATAAATCTTGATTTGAATGGCTTGGTTGAGAGCAAAACCACCTTCTATTACAACAAGCGTGGAGAAATTAATTTAGAAATCGAGACTTCATCATCGGGCTTAGTCCTCAAAAAATACCTTTACGAATATACTTATTATACAAAATAATTTTTTATGATTGTTGTTAAATTTGGCGGCACTTCCGTTGCTGATTCTTCTGCCATAAAGAAAGTTACGAATACAGTTATTTCCCAAAAAAATCATAAACAACTTGTGGTATTATCTGCCTGCTCCGGTATTACTAACAAATTAATAGAGTGCTCAGAATTAGCTGCAAAATCCGGATTTAAAAAATCTGAGAATGTTTTTCTTAAGATTCAAAAGCATCATTTTGATTTACTCAATGAACTTTTTGAAGATGATATTCAAATCAAAATTAAAACAAAAAATCAATTAGAAATCTATTTCAAAGAATTAAAAGATTTTCTGACTGGAATAGGACTTCTCAAAGAATTAAGCGATCAAATTTATGCAAAGATTCTTTCTCTTGGAGAAATTCTTTCAACAACAATCTTTGAGGCGTATATTTCTCAATTTACTAATTCAAAATGGATTAAATCAATTGATTTTATCAAAACTGATAACAATTTCAAAGAGGCAACAGTAGATTTCGATTCTACTAATGCTTTGCTGAACGAGAGATTACTTCCTTTATTTGATGAATTTGATGTTATTGTGGCACAAGGATTTATTGGATCGGACAAAAATAATGTTCTAACATTATTAGGAAGAGGCGGCTCCGACTATTCTGCAGCGATTTATGGTGCCGGATTAAATGCAGATGATATTCAGATTTGGACAGATGTTTCGGGAGTAATGTCTGCTGATCCAAGATTTTTTTCGGACGCAAAAACAATTCAAATGATGAGTTCAATGGAAATTGCTGAGCTTTCATTTTTTGGTGCAAAAGTAATTCATCCGCTTACGATTTTGCCTGCAATGAACAAAAATATCAAAGTTACAGTTAGGAATACATTCAATCCTGAATCAGAATTTACAACTATAATGAATAATTATGAGGGTGAAGCTGGATTTCATTCGATAATTCAATTGAATAAATGCAATTTGATAGAAGGTTTTGATGAAAATTATTTGAATATTATCGCAAATCTCAAAAAATTGAATTTTAAAATTTTGAATGTAAATATTCAAAATAATAGAATTAGAATACTTATTGCCGAGAATAAAAATCAGGATTTATATCAGGATTTTGATTTAATTAGTGAAAATATTGATTGCATAATAATTAGCGGACATAATTTACACAGAATTGCTAATGAATTGTTTAGAGAATTATTATTGGAAATTGAAGAAGATATCCAAGTAATTTCTCATAATAATAATTCAATTATTCTCAAATTGCAATCGCAAAATGCTTATCAAATTGCAAAAAAAATACATAACTCTATCATAAATAATTTTTGAAAATCATTTTTGGGAAATTCAATGCGTATATGCGTGTATTGTGCTTCAAGCACTAAAATAGATAAATCATTTTTTGATGCAACAGAAAAATTGGCTATGGAGTTTGCGGCAGCAAATATTGATGTTGTTTATGGTGGCGGAGCCACTGGATTGATGGGCAAACTTGCTGACGTGATTCTTGAAAATGGCGGCAAAATTAAAGGAATTATCCCGAAATTTATGAATGAAGTGGAATGGGCTCATAAATCGGTATCCGATATGGAATTTACTGAAACAATGCACGAGAGAAAAGCAAAATTTTTGGAGGATATTGATGGTCTTGTTGCATTGGCTGGTGGCACAGGCACATTGGAAGAACTTTTCGAAGCTATAACATTGAAAAGATTAGGTAAATTCACCAAACCAATAGTGATTTTGAACACCAAAAATTACTATGACCCTTTGAAAGTTATGCTTGAAAGATGCGTTTCGGAGAATTTTATGGATGAACGCCATTTGGATATGTGGAAATTTGTGGAGAAGCCCGAAGAAGTGCTCGATGCATTAACAAATTTTCCAATTTGGGATGAGAATGCAATTCATTTTGCCAGAAAATAATTCCAGCAAAAAATTTTTGCAAAATAAATAATATATACTTGAAATATAATCAGATAGGAATGTCTAATCTACTTAAAATATAATAATTTAGCAGAACAGATATTATTTTCTGTTACTCAATTCTTTGCTTTTTCAACATATCACTAAAATACTTTGATTCTAATTTTTAATAATTGGAATTGTAGTTTTCTTATTTCTGAAAATCAAATTGATAAAATAAACTCCGGTAGAGAAATTTTCTGGAGTAATAAAAATTGTACTGGCACGGTAATCTTGTTGGTATTTCATATTTTTTCCATTAATATCAAAAATATTCATGGAAGAAATTTCATCTAAATCTATCAACTCAATAATAATTTGATTGTCAATTATGAAAATCTTGAAATCATTTCTCTCATTTAAATTAACTGCTGAGCCGGTGCTATCATCAACCTCTGCAATAAGTTCAATTTTATGCAAAGATGTATCTGCATCAGAATAAATTTCAAGCATTGCTTTATATTTTCCGTTTTCACTTGCGGAAAATTTCAGTTGTATATTTTCGATTGTCCCGGATGCAACTGTTGAAGCCAATTGCTTTTCGATTGTGAATTTATTTTCTGAGAAATTATCAGCAGGTGTGATTTTTACACTTTCGATATAAGTACGAAAATTGCCGCTATTTTTGAAAAATAGAAATTTTACCAATGCCGAATCTTTTTTTAATTTGCCAAAATCAACTATTTTTTCTGATAAATTTGTTAGATTTTTATTGATGTTAATTGGATAATTATCAAAATCAAGAAACGTAAGATCGGATGAGAAATTCCAAAGTCGAACTCTGCCATCTCTTTTCAAAAAGCCAACGCCCCCGCTATTACTATTATATGAGTATTCCTGTGATAGAACTACTGACCAATTTTTCCCTTTATCCAAAGATTGAAAAATTTCATTATGACTGCCAAGAAGTATGTAGGAACTCGAACTGTCGGGCGAAAAGAGGTAAACGGGCGAGTCTGTTTTACTAAATGCAGAATAATCTTCCCAAGTTTTGAAGTCGCCGCTATGACTAAATTGTAGCTCCTCGCTTTGACTAAAATTCAGCAATAAAATTGAATTTCTGCTTCCAATTGCGGAAAATATTAGATTTGTTTTTCCGGTGATTACGCCTGTCTCCCAAGAATTACCAAAATTTGTTGAATAAGCGTATTTGCCGGTTTGAGAAGTGAAAAATATAATTGAGTCTTTTGCAGAAAATAAATTACTATTTGAAGTATGCGATTCTGAGCCGGAAAATGACGGCAATACTGCTTTATTCCAAGATAATCCACCGTCAGAAGATTTTGCCAGCATCATTCTATTTGCTTTGATACCTGCAAAAAATCCATTATTTTCATCATAAAAATGAATTCCAAAAACTTTATCAGCCATATTTGAAACCTCAATAGACTTTGTATTGGTTAGACTACTTATATAAATTTTTCCATCAGAGCCAATGATGTTTTCAGTATCAGAAAAAGTATAAATACAATTTGCTTTTCCCGGTAATTTTTTCAAATCAATAACTTTTCCGTAATTTAACAAGTATCCAACATTATTTGAAGCTCCGGTATTGGCTATTGCAGAAACTTGAAAATCATCTTTGGAATCACCTGCAAAAAAAGATAATCCAAAATCATCAGGCAAATCATAAGCAACAAAATATTTATTAAAAGTAGGTAGTGAAATCGGCACTTCCAATAATTGATAATTTCTGTAATTTTCGCCTTTTATCTGCAATGTAATCACAGCATTGCCCTTAAACCATAGATTTCTATCCGTAATTTGAGCTCTAATTTCAATTTCTTGCTCGCTATTTGCCGGAAATTCTGCAATTGTGTGATTTTTATCATAAATATTCAAAGATAAATCGCCGGTTTCCAAATTCAAATTAATATTTTTTGTTGAAGAAAGATAATTTTTCACTATTAATTTAATAGTTACTGTGTCGAAATTATTGATTTCATCAGCATTTTTTATTTTTATTTCAGAAACTGAAATGCCGGGACTTGTATATTCAGGAAAGCTCTCGTTGTTATAATTCAATAATTTATATAAATTCAATCGTCCAAACAAAAATGGCTCCAAAGGAGAATTTGGAACAATAGAATTATCGGCTGTCGCCCTTAATTGATGACGAATTTGCTCATTACTCCAATTTGGATGAATTGATTTCAGCAAAGCAATCGCTCCGCTAACGAAGGGTGCCGCCATCGAAGTACCACTTTTATTGCCATAAGAAGAATTGGGATAAGTTGAATAAATTGAAGAGCCTGGAGCAAAAATATCCACATTATAGCCAAAATTAGAGAATGAAGATTTTTTTTCGAATTCATCAACCGAGCCAACCGAAATCACACCTTTGTATTGAGCGGGAAATGTTTCATATTTATCTGCCCAAATATTTGAATTTCCAGCGGCGGCAATTAGAGTTGCCCCAGACTGCACTGCATACTCGATAATTTCCTCTTCGATTGGGCTATACCCAAGCACTTCCCAACTCATATTTATCACATCACAGCCCATTCTCACGCAATAAAGGACAGCTTCATAACCAAAAAATATATCAGAACTGCCATTAGGTGCTTCCATATTATCCATTCCCACTTTCACCGGCAGAAACTTACAGTTGATGGCAATTCCTGCTATGCCAAGCGAATTATTAGTTTCAGCGGCAATAATTCCTGCAGTATGAGTGCCATGAGAATTCGAAGAGGCAAGCGGTTTGGCATTGTTATCCGGCTTGAAATTATTCTGCACGGCATCGTTATATGTTATATTTCCGACGAAATCCCAGCCCATATAGTCATCAACGAAGCCATTTTCATCGTTGTCGATTTTATCGAATGGAATTTCATTAGGATTGAATTTGATTTTATTTTTCAAATCGATATGCTCTATATCTGTTCCGGAATCGATATGCCCAATAATAATATTCGAATCACCTTTTGTGATTTCCCATGCTTTTTCGGCTTGAATTTTTTTTAAGCCCCATTGAAAAGCATAATTGGCATCATTGGGCTTGAAGTCAAGTAATTTTTGTTTGAATACCGGTGCGGCATATTCAATATTTTCATTTTCATTCAGAATTTTGCAAATTTCAAAAGGATTCAAATTTTCCGTGTACTGAATTTGATAAATTAAAGATAAATTTTCTGTATAATTCATAAGCAAATCATTATTGCTTTTTGTAATGAAGGGCTGTGTTATTGAAGCAATTTGCAATTTTTGAAAATCACTGCTTTTAATTAGAAAATCAATATTCTTATTTGGTTTTAATTTCAGATAAAATGTATTTGGAAGAAATTTTGATGTGTCATTATTTATTCTATAATATTTTGCAGGAGAATAAAAGTTGTTTCCCAGATATTTTCCGGATTTTTTTAAATAAAATGAATTTTCAATCTGCGAATTTGCCGATACAGAAAATATGACAACAATCAAAGCCAAAACAAATTTATAATTTTTCAACATCAAAAAAAATCCTAATTCTAAATAATTATCTTATTTCGATTTAAACAAAGAATTAGTGTTTAATTGGGAACTTGACAATTGAATTTTTGGAATTTTTTGTTATAGCATTGCTTTGAAGGTTATTAAAATAATTTGATTGTCTTTATTCGCAAGGTCAATTGGCAAAAGTCTGGAAATAAAACTATGCTTTTTCCCATCAGCACTAAGCAGATCAATATTGAAGTCTAAATGTCTTTCCTTGCCTTCGGCAAGTTCTGTAATTTTTTGACGAATAACACCAGAAAAATCAGGATGAACAAGGAGTTGAATCTCCATATTTTTCAGAATCCAATCGGAGTAATTTAATAATTCTGTAATTGAGTAATTTGCTTTTTGGATAATACCAATTTGATTAATCAAAAACATCGGCATCAAACTGTCTTCAAATATAGTTTCATTTTGCTTTTTAATAATTTCGTTTTCTGTTTCGACTTTTGAAAAACTCACAAATTCTCTATACATAAGATAACCAATCAAAACTCCGCTCAAAATTACAAAAGCCCATCCTTTGAGAGATTGATATAATGTGATTTGAGCAACATCTTTAACAAGTGATTCGAGCAGATTATCTGAATAAATTATATAAACACCTGCAAAGAAAATGTAGGTTAAAACGATTCTCAATATCAAAAAATGATTTTTCATAATAAAAATATTATATTACAAAGTAATAAGTCCTAAAATAAGCAAAAAATATCTCTCTAAAAATTAATATTTATTCACAAAAAAAAGAAAATAAATTTGTTTTAT
>JANJUO010000337.1 GCA_024710535.1 bacterium | reverse complement strand
CAGCATATAGATGGCCATACTTCCCGCCAGGTTAGCCATAGCAGAGCTTGAAGGACAAGGACCGCATCAGCCTCACCCAGTCCGCGGTGGTGCTGGAAAACCTGATCGGACAGTTTATCTACGGCAAGGCTCAGGAAGGAGCACCCCAATGAAACCCCAATCCATTACCGGGATGTTGATGACAGCGGGCCTCGTGCTGGCCGCACAGCCCATCCATGCGGAAACGGTCAGCCTGCAGCAGGCGGTCGAGATGAGCCTCGCGGCGGATCCCCGCATCAAGGAGCGCGAACAGGTCGTCGAAGCGGCGCGCGGCCTCATGAACGAAGTCAAGGGCAACGCCGGCTGGCGCATCAGCGCCAACGCCTTCCTCGGGCTGGCGCCCAAGGTCGAGGACGGTTTTTTTGCCGACGGGACCAACACCTGTGCTCCCGGCGGCTGTACCCTGCGGTCTGATGGCGACGACTGGAACGGCGTGTCCGACTGGACCCACCTCGACTTCGCCCTCATCAAGCCGCTCTATACCTTCGGCAAGGTCGAGCGCTATGGCGAGGCGGCGCAGGGCAACGTCGACCTCAAACGCGGCGAACTCAAGCAGACCCGCGGCGACATCGTCTACGATACCAAGCGCGCCTATTTCGGCTATCTCACCGCGCGCGACGTCCGCGTGTTCCTGGAGGACATGCAGGAGCGCCTGAACGGCGCCATCGCCTCGGTCGAGCGCAACCTCAAGGAGGAAAGCGGGGAATCGCGCCAGTCCGACCTGTACGCCCTGCAGACCGCGCGCGGCCTGCTCGCCAAGTACACCCACCAGGCGCGCGCGATCGAAAAAATCAGCCTGGACGGACTCAAGGTGCTGACCGGCGCCGGACTCAAATCCCAACTCGCGGTGGCCGACGCGCGCATCGAGCCCTTGCCGTTCCCGCAGGTCGAGCTCGCCGAATACCAGTCGCGCGCGCTGCAGGAACGCGCCGAAATGCAGCAGCTGGAGGCCGGCCTGCGTACCCGCCGCGCGCTGCTTGCGGCAAAGAAAGCCGACCGCATGCCCGACGTCTACGCGGGCGTGGTGGGGCAGTTCAACTACGCCTCGCAGCGTGAGCGGCTCGACAACCCCTACCTCAACGATCCGTTCAACGGCGGCGGGCTGACGCCGGTGGTCGGCGTCAAATGGGACAGCGCGTTCGGCGTCGCCAGCGCGCGTGTCGACCAGGCGCAGGCCGAACTCGAAGCGCTCAACCACAAGAAGGCCTTTGCGCTGGCCGGCATCCCCTACGAAGTCGGCGAGGCATACACCAATGCCCACGCCAACTTCGAGGCGCAGCGCGAACTGGCCGAAGGCGCCGCCGCGGCGCGTCGCTGGATGGTCGCCTCGCTGGCCGATTTTTCCGCGGGCCTCGAAAGCGCGGACAAGGTCGCCGACGCGATCAAGAACTACGTGCTGACACAGACGGAATACCTGCGGACGATCAATGACTACAACATGAACGTCGCGCAGCTGGCGCGGCTGTCGGGCGAACTCCGCTGAAAAGCGGACGTCTACCCGATGACACTTCGAGAATAGGGATTCCACACATCATGTTGCGCTCATTCTTTCTGCTACTGGCGCTGATCCTCGGCGCTGGCGCGGCGCAGGCCAACAACAACACGCCGCCCGACGTCCTGGCACGCGCCACGACGCAGGAAGTGCTGGCCATCCTCAAGCAGGACAAGGACATCCAGAACGGAAATTCCGCCAAGGTGCTCCAGCTGGTGGAGGCCAAGGTGCTGCCGCACTTCGACTTCAACCGCATGACCCAGCTGGTCGTGGGCAAGCACTGGCCCCGTGCGACGCCGCAGCAGAAGCAGGCGCTGGTCACCGAGTTCCGCAACCTGCTGGTACGCACCTATTCCAGCTCGCTGACCGCGTTCTCCAACCAGACCGTGGAATTCAAGCCGCTGGCGATCAAGCCGGACGCCACCGACGTCACCGTGCGCTCGGAAATCCGCCAGCCGGGCGGCCAGCCCATCCCCATCGACTACAGCATGTACAAGACGACGTTCGGGTGGAAGGTCTACGATGTCGCCATCGACAGCGTCAGCCTGGTGACCAACTACCGCGCCTCGTTCGCCACGACCATTCGCCAGCAGGGTATCGACGGCCTCATCAAGACCCTCGCCGCCCAGTCTGCCCGCGCCGCCGCGGCCAAGTCCGCCGTGCGCCCCGGCTCGTGATCGCCTGCGAGGACGGTCGCTGCCGCGTCGACGGCGCGGTGACCGTCGACACCGTCGGCGGCCTGCTGCGTGACCTGCAGCCGCACCTCGTCACCGGGGTCGACGTGCTGGATTTCAGCGGCGTGGACCGTGCCGATTCGGCCGCGCTCGCACTGGTGTTCAGCGCCATGCGCCAGAACCACGGGCGGTTCGCCTGCACCGGCCTGCCTGCCAGCTTTGCGACGCTGGCCGACCTTTACGGAGTGGCCGACCTCCTTCCGGCATGAACCCGGTGCCTGCGATCCGGGTCGACGGCCTGCGCAAGCGCTTTCGCACCACCCAGGCGCTCGACGGCGTCTCGCTCGACATTGCGCCGGGTGAGTTCTTCGGCCTCCTCGGCCCCAACGGCGCCGGCAAGACCACACTGATTTCCATCCTCGCCGGGCTTGCGCGTGCCGACGCCGGCCGTGCCGCGGTGATGGGCCACGACGTCGTGCGCGACTACCGCGCCGCACGCCGTGCGCTCGGCGTGGTACCGCAGGAACTGGTCTACGACCCCTTCTTCAACGTCCGCGAGACCTTGCGCATCCAGTCGGGCTATTTCGGCCTCAGGCACAACGACGACTGGATCGAC
>JANJUO010000330.1 GCA_024710535.1 bacterium | reverse complement strand
AACTAAAAGGTAATAATATTGGAGCTTGCCATTCATTTTTAACCTTGTTTGAATACCAAATATTCATATCTGCTGGTTCGCCGCCCTTCACTCTTGCTCTATTTGAAACAAAAAATAAGTGATTACCACATTTGGAAAGCGTTGGCTGAGATTCCCAAGTATCTGGATTACATAATGGCTCGATTACATTTAATTTTAAATCATTCGGATATTGTAATTTAAAATTATTGCCATCTCTAACAAGCACATACAAATCATTAAAGTAATTATATTGGAAATCTTGATAATTGGTAACATGACTACCTGAAATAATCATCGTATCTCCGGCAATTGTAACTGCCCCAATTACTAACTTCTTCAATAATGAATTTGAAGTTTGAAATTCTCTTGGCTCAGACCATCCTTGAGAAGGACAGATGCCTTCTTTTGGAACTATCCTTGTTGCATAATACAGTTTTTGCGGGAGTTCTGTAATTATTTCTTTATTTTCAAAAATTCTCGAAGTTGTGAACCAAAGAGTTTCATTCATTGGATTATTTCTGTCTATCTCAACAAATGGGCTATGGTCTTTGTATTCTTCTTCATCTGTGGTTTTCACTTCATAATACAAATATGAACTGTCGGTATAAACTCTGTCCGATTTGTTCCCAAGATTGATAGGAGACGGCAGTAAGCCGCCTCCATCTGGACAACATTCCAACAATTTTGCATCTACTTCTTGCAATTTATTTGCTTCTTTCTCTATTTTTTTGGAACAAGAAACCGCAAATAGCAAAATCATACTCAAAATCAAAATTATTCTTATTTTCATATTTTTTCCTTATTTATTAATTGGATAAACAACATTGATAGTAATCTTAGCTCTTTCATCAACATTTGGTATAGTGCCATCATGTATTTCATTTATAAATATAAATGCTAATTCACAAGGGAATCTATTTCCATTATAAAGATAGCTACCACCGCTGGTTGACCATATCAAATATATTTCTCCTGCATCTAAAACTAATCCATTTGGATGTCCTAGAGTTCCTCCTAAGTTGAACTCATTTTTATCTGCTGAATTGCTCCAAATTAAACTAGTAGAATTATAAGAAAAATTTCTGTTAGGAGCAGTTCCTCTTGAATTAAAACTCCCAGTAAATACTGCATTTACTAAATTCCCCAAATCAGCTGCAAAATCATCATAACTATTATATTTGGCGATCGGAACTGTAGTTATTCGGTTGAAGATATTACTATTAGTTTGTACTAAATATAATTCCGGCAATTCACCAACGATGCTTGGATTCCTTGGATTATCAACATTAAAATAAAAGTTATGATTAGTATTTGGTGAATTATGTGGTGGATCATTAGCGGGAAATCTTGTTTCTTGTAATCTCAGATTTGATACATTTGCATAGTAGTGTATATTTTTTTCTTTAATTCTGACTGAATTATAAAAAGGAGTGCTTGAAAGCCTTGTTATTCTATTGAACGCAGTTAGAGTTCTTTCAGGAGATATAGCTGGCAATCCATTAATTTTTGCTTCAAAATTTAAAACAATATGGCAATTTATACTCTGATTCCAAATTTGTACTCTAAATTTGAAAGTACTATCTCCATTAGGTTTGCTACCATTATTCCACATTAATTCAAGTTCACTTGCGGTAGGTGGTTTAAATTCTACATTTACTGGGAAATATTCACCATATTTAGATAACGTTGAAGAATTAGGAGAGAAACTAAAATACTTTCTGTCTATCTCACTATCTGATTCACCAGTATTTATAGCGGAAAGATTATACTGATGTTTATTGCAAAATAGTATATTTTTATCAATCATTACTTTAAATTCAAATTCAGTAGTATTTCCATCAAGTTCGGTACATGCTGCATCTGGTTCAAAATCACTGAAGAATTTTACAAAGATTTGATTGTTATTAAAGTAATTCCCCATATTTATTGGATTTATTGGAGTTTGAGCACTTGCAAACAAATTCGCATCCCAAATATTTGGAACATTTTGCGTGTTTATTTCTTTAACTTCAATTTTTTTAGAACCTTGTTCAGCATTTAAATCCATTATTTCCAATACAGCACATACATCTTCGCAAGTTTTCCCTTGCAAATAAAATTTATATTCGCAATTTGGATCTTTTACAGCTCCATTTTTATCGTAAATTGTGGTTATAAGTTTGAATGTGTCACGCAAGAAACCGCTTCGAGAAACTGGTCCTACTTTTACATTTAAACTTAAACTTCCGCCGGCTTTGATTTGATTTGTATTCGATACTGGAGTAACTATCATCCAATCATCAAATCCATAGATTGCATTGCCTGGATTTAGTTGATAAGGATTATTGCTACCACCGAAAGTGGAATATTCTGCACCCTTGTCATCAATTCTAACTATGTCATTGATTACCATATAACAACCCTGTTGCAAAGCAGTTGAAGCAATTTCTAATACTTTTACATTATTATATGTTTTTGTTTCACCTTGTTGTAATGATTCTGCATCTTTGAGACCTGCGTAATATGGCTCCTTATCAGTGCTATATGGACAGTCGCAAGGAGTTGGGCATACTTCAGCTAAAAGATTAATTTCCCATTGCTCAGTTAATGAATTACCTTGGCAATTAACTGGGAATGTTAATTTTTCTTTAAATGTTCCAATTTCATCTGTAAGTAATTCGAAGATTAAAGTAACTGATTCTCCAGGTGCTAAAATAACATCTGATCCACTAACAGTAAAATTTGCTGGTTGCTTAAATCTGAATTTGCCATTTTGAAAATTCTGATTATAATTTAATACACTTGCAAGATTTTTTATGACAATATTATTTCCTGATCCATTTGTATATTTAGCTTGTCTTGTATAGAAAGAATTTTTTGATGGAGAATTGACAGGAATACACTGATTACCTGATAGATCATCAATGAATATTAATGGATCAATTTGCCCAGGAGAATTGCAAGTTTGTGGAGGAACAGTATCGCAAGGCACACATACTTCAACAATTGTGTCTTTACAAATATAACCTACATTCAATACTTGAATTCTTCCTAAATAGTTAGCAGTAATACTTAAATTACCAATTCCGCAACCGCTATTGATTGGCGTATAATTATATTTTCCTTTAACAGTTTCTCCTGAATCAAGGATTACTACATTGGTTCCAGAGTTTTGAGTAATTGTAACGAATGCTTCTTCTGCTGTTAACCAATTTCCATTGCAATCATCATATTGAGCAATAATTGTAATTGTTATATCATCAGTACCACAAGGCTGAGTGGTTGTTTCTTTGCAACCATTTAATGCAAAGATTAATAATAATGCTAATATAATTAAAATTTTCTTTATCATAATATTTTCCTTTTATTTATTTATTTAAAAAATTACCAAGTTAATCCAAAACGTAAAAATATTTGTCCAATCTCTCTGAATGGATATTTATTTTGTTCATCAGTACATTCTTCACATTCTTTGTTTGCAGGAAGTGGAGTTTGCGACATTCTGAATCCCACATCAATTGAGAAGTCCATACATTCTGATAACCACCAATCTCTACCAACACCTAATCCCCAAAAATATGCTTGCAAATTGTTATCTCCACAATTATCGCAAAATACCGGCAGTTCAAATGTAGGATCGAATGGAATACCATAATCTCCAAACACATACCATGCGTTACATTCATTATTTCTGCGGTCTGTTTCATCATACCAAAATGTATATCGCGGATGCAATGAAATTGGCACAAATAAAGAGCCATCAACGGGCCAAAGTCCAATCATTGGTCCAAGATGGAGCTTATGTCTTTGTGGTATATTAAATAATTTTCTTGCCCAATCTGTTATGTCCCATAAAAAAGCCGCTTCTAATCCAAGTGTAATATCAGTTCCACCTATATCGAACCCCAAGGTTTCTTTTTCGTAACGGACATCAACCGGACCTGGATAATCAATGAAATCATCCGCACCTAATCTATAGCCCGCCATAGCACGAACTTCAATTTTTGAAAAAATTGTTTTCTTGCCAATACAAGTTCTATCTCTTGGACAGCAATCGCAAGGTCTTGCATCAGACAAATATATTAACTGAGGCGGGATATCCACGTCTGATGAGGTTGAATATAGCTTAACTTCACTTGTATCATTTAGTGGTATTTCTTGTAGATATTTTCTGCTGTATTCTTGGCGACTTTTCTCAAAATCAGAAAGTGTCATTCTACCTAATTTGTAATTAACTTGTTCTTTTGCAAGAATATCAGACGTTGCAGTTGTTATTTCAACAAAAGAAAGTGTATAAGTACTATCAGGATTCATTCTTAATTCAGGATAAGTGCAACTTTTGATAGATTTTACTCGTCCATCCATCTTACTGTTAATTTCCTCATTAAACTCAAGAAGATACAACTTTTGTAAATTGATATTATCTACATATACCGATTCATTTTTGCTTTTGTCGCAATTATGGCACGGCTCAAATGTGGAGCAAGACGTCAGAAATATAAATGCAACTAAAAATATTGAAAAATATATCGGCATCATTTTTATATAAAAACGATTTTCAACCGATTTGAAAATGTTAAACATGCTCATAAAGCACTCCTTTGTTTATAAAAAAAATAAAATAACAAATAGTCATAATTTATATTTATTTGTATTTAATCATAAAATAATCACTAAAAATAATATCGTTCTTTTGGTCAATTTTTTTGAAAGTAAAGTTTCGAACCCCAATTATATTTGCAATTTCATTTGCTGTAGATTCCATAGTTGTATAAATCTCAATTTCTGTTTTGTTTGCAAAAATTCTCTTTGGATTGTCGATATTGTTTCTTAGGTCGGCAATTTTTCCGTATAATTTTTGATACTCATTTGAATTATTATTGAAAATAATACCAATTTTTCCCAAATAATCCTTAATCCCATCTGATTTTTTCAACTTGAATACATATTCTAAATGGTTAGTATTGCTCAAAACCATTTCAGTATTATCTTTGATATTCACTTCAATTGATTCAATTTTGCGGGTATCATCTGTCTCGAAAACAGTTTTTAATCCATTATTTTTAAAATGTTGTAGGCGTAAGTCCCAATTTAGTATATTCATATTTGCCGGGTAGTTGACATTAAATTGCAGTTTGTCAGAAGTAATTAAATACTCTTTTTTTGTACCGCATTCTAAAGGTTTATTCAATTCGTTAGTCTCAATTCTGATAGTATTTTTGGCAGAACTTCCGCTAATTATTTTTACTTTGTTCTCGCCAATATTCCAAATATCAGAAAAGTATTTTTTTATATATTTCGCCCTTGATTCTCCAATATTTGTGATTCCGGGCGGATAGATAATTGTAATCTGTGTGTTAGGTTTATTGTAAACCTCATACGCAACTTGATTTAAAACATCGTAATAAAAATCTTCATAATTTTCGTATTGATATTTATTAACTTCTCTTTCACGAGTATATGTTCTTTGAGATACAAACGATAACATTTTGTATAATTGTTTTGGCTCATCTGAAACATCATCATCATAGTAGATAAAGGGATGAATAATATATGATGAATTAACATCAATTATATCTGCATAAATATTTCTTGTATCTGAATTTGTGTTTCTAACAACATAATCAATTTTAAATGGCTTTACAGTACTTACAGTATCAGGAATAGGGGTTTTTATTGTGTCTTTGGATTTCTTGCTATGAAGATTGATTTGTATTCCAATTCCAATTGAATTCGAACCAAAACTTTTGGAAGAACCATTTTGCTCTAAATCAATTAGATTATTAATGCCAAACTTTGCATTGAAAACAGCATCAATTGAATATGAAGAATCCTTTGCTTTGAATATCTTATAATTCGCACCAAGATTCACTCCTAATTGCATTGCACCAAGATTATCCGAGAAGTTGATTGACTCAAGTGGGTCAATTACTTCAATTGAATTATCGGTTAATATTGAATTCAATTCTAAATTTTTGCTTATCAAAATCCCAAAATTCAAGCCCATAAACAAACTTAAATTCTCTATTGAAGTACTTGCTTTTGCTCCAAAACTCAAATTACTGAAAAGTAAACTCGTAGTTAGTGTATTTCTGAGAGTTGTTTGCTCTAAAGTATTATTAAAGAAATTATAACCTGCAATAACATCCTTTTCGTTTGTACCCGAAACTGATTCAAATCCAAATTTAGAATATAAGTATAAATCTTTTATAAAATATTGATTTATTTCCTCAAAATAATAATCTAACCCCGCATAAGCCGATATGGACTTAAGCCAGTAAGTTCCATAAGTTTCATCAATATTATAAATAGTAGCATTAAAATCTGCTCCGTTGAAAGCCGGACCTACCAATAAACCGAAATTAAAATTATATGGCAATTGTGTTGTATCTGCTCTTTCTTGTCCATAATTTACAGCATTCATAATCAAAAGTAAAGTTAGAATCATTTTTATTTTCATTTTATCTTTCCTTTACTTAATAATTATTGGATATGAATCATAAGAATTTCCGGACTTAATGATTATGAAATAGGCACCGCTTGGCAATTGAATTTCAAATACCTTTTTGCCTATACCGATAGCCAATTGTTCATTAAGCAAATCAAGAATTTTTTCTCCAGTAAAATTGCTGAGAGAGATAGTATAATTATCATCTGCAGTTATATCATATTCAATTACAAAAGATTTATCTATTGGATTTGGAGAAACATTTCTAATAATTCCGCCTAATTTTCTTTGTAATTTAAAAGGTGGCTGTTTATAAATTGTAATCGTATCATAACGAGAATGTTGATAAGTCGAGTTGCCTGAATAAGCTTCATAGTGCATGATAATATCGGTTGAACTCTTATTACCCAAAAGCGTTAAAAAATGTAATTCATCTTGAAATTGTAAGGAATCGGAGAAATATTTTGAATTCATCTGCTTGTGAAATCCCTTATTTATCAAATATAATTCCAATGGATCATATTCTACATAAATACTCACTTCATCAGTATCAATAACAGGATTTTTGCAATTATCGCTAAAACTTGTAGTAATACTTATTGTATCATTTGGAAAGAATAAAGTTTTGTTGCCTGACAAACTAAGATTTATTGATGGAATATAAGTTTTAGGCTCTAAACTAATATTGAAATTAGTTATGTTATTATTCATTGCTACATTTGATTCCTTTGTGTAGTAATCCTTATGTGTAGCAGTTACTATTACATTTCCAATCGGACGCCCATAAGTGAAACTACATTTTCCATCTATATCGGTTGTTCCTTTTTTATTGCCTTCATTATCTCGTATTGATACTACAACACCTAATATAGGTTCATCTGAGCATAAGTCTAATGCTGTAACAATCAAAGTGTATTTAGATGAATCTACTATGTCGTTCTTATTTAAACAAATATCCCATACAGTATCATCAAATAACTCAAAAAATGCAAGTTTATCTTCGAATCCACTTTTTAAAAAATATAAACTGTAAACCGCACTTGATAAGTTCTCAAATGAATAACTACCATTAACATCTGTATTATATGTTCTAATAATTTTATCATCTTTATCCTTGAGTTCAACATTTACGCCACTTAAAGCAATTTTTGTATCACAATCATTAACCGTTCCGATTATTTTATAATTAGGTACTATATTCAAATCAATGTAAAATAATCCGTTATCTGCGGCGATGAATAATATTTTCTTAGGTTCATTGTAATGTAATTCATTTAAACAACCCATACTATGCTGAGAATTGATTTTTTCAAAATTTTCATAATCTACAGAAAAAAATAATTCCCCAATATCGTTTCCGACAAAAAGAATCGTGTCAGCTATCTCTAAAGATTTGATTGGTCTTGACGAAAAATTCTTAACTTCAGTCCACCCGCTATACTTGTTTGT